>DATHOW010000057.1:0-2773 GCA_035484495.1 Bacteroidia bacterium
TGATTTATACTTTACGAAGCTGAACGAATATGTAGCCAAACAACCAAAAACAAACTACGAACCGGCAACGAAAAAAACGGCGGCAAAAACGCACGTAAAAACAGCTACAATAAAAAAAGAAAAAGCCGTTAAGCCTAAAAAAGAAGATACGGCCATAGGTGTTGAAGCTATCGAAGATGAGTTAAAATTCATTAAGCGTTTTGTATTAATGGATGGTAAAGTCAAAAGCCCTGAACAAATCTTAAACTTCTTAAATGGTTTACAGAAAGCCATCATAGAGAGGCGCATCCGCAAAACCTCCCGATATGCTGCCGAGATAAAAACTATTCAGGAAAAGCTCGTTCAATTGTATAATAACATGAACGGCTCTATTGCCATCCACCTAAAACCTGAAACCATGAAACAAATGACCAAGTTCGTTAAAAGCGAAAAGGTTATGCCATCTATTAACTTTATGAAACGCTATGTGCGCTTACAGGGTAAAGCGGATGTAAAAGACAAAATCAAAAAACTTTTTGACGATTTAAAAAAGGCTGTAAAAAACGGTGTACTTACAAAAGCAGATAAATATGCCGACCGAGTAAACGCCATGTATAAAAACATTGCCGAGTTTTTAGAGAACCCGAAAAAGCATGATGCCATAGATATAAGTAAACATGAACTGAACGGCTTAATGGGTGTTTTAAATGGTTGCGGATGTGGTTTGTCGGGTGTAGATGATGATGAGGAAAACGAAGAGCAAGAGCCAGTTAAGCAGTTATCTAAAAAAAGCAGCGTAATGAATAGCGTAGATTTTGCCAAAATGCAATTTAAGTCAATTGGTTTTACAGGTAAATGGTTAGACTTTATGGGCGACCCTTGTAAACCTTTTACCGCTATGGTGTTTGGTAGACCGAAAATGGGTAAGTCTTATTTGTGTATGAACTTTGCAGGTTACTTGGCACGCAATCATGGCAAAGTATTATACATAGCTAAAGAAGAAAGACTGGATGCAACCTTACAAAAGAAACTAAATGATATGCGGGCGCAGCATCCTAACTTATTTGTGAGCGATGATATGACAAGTCATTTATCGGTTTATGATTTTGTATTTATTGATAGCGTAAATAAAATGCAATTAGAGCCTGAAGATTTGGAGCGTTTAAAAGCAAGCAATCCGAACGTGTCTTTTATCTATGTTTTTCAATCTACCAAAAGCGGCGCATTCAGAGGAAGTCAACATTTTATGCACGATGTAGATATTGTAATTGAAATTCCCGAAAAAGGTAAAGCGGTTCAAAACGGTAGATTTAATCAGGGCGGCGAGATGGAAATTTTTGAAAGCTAAAAAAACATTTAATATATTTGAGATATACAATCTCAAAAAACAAAACCAATGGCAAAAGAAAAGGAGGTAATTAAAAACTACCTCCTTTTTTATTGTACTTAGTTTATAGGGTTAAACTGTTCGATAAGTCTAATAAAGATAGGCATTCTTCTTTTACATATTCAGGAAAATTATATCTATTGCGGAGTATTTCCGTCTTTATAATCATGTTCAGCCCAAAAAGCACCATCCTCATAAAACCAAACCCAACAACCTGCCCTTCTATCACGATGATATAAGCCATTTAATTTTAATTTACCACTTTGATAAAACTCTTGGTAAACACCCTCTCCTACATGATAATTACGAAAAGTGGTATTTGATTTTAAAATTTCCGTCAAATGATAATACTCTTGTCTAAACTCATAAGAGCTTTGGTGTTTCTTTGCCGTATCATCACTTAAAAAAAAGGTATAAGTATTTAATTTAGTAAGTAAGCAATCGTCAAGGTAGAAACAAGAAATTGAAACGGTAGAGGTATCGCTTTTAATTACCACATTCCGATAAAGGGAATTTATACCATCTGTAACTACGCTATCTTTATATGTTGTGATTCGGAATCTCCTTAATTCATCTACAATTAAATTTATATCGGTGCTTTCTTGCCTACCAACCATAGAAAGCAAACTTCCTTTTTCATTGTAGTGCCTCCAAATATCTGATTGTTTTCCTGATGTGTAGCTGCCAGTTGCCAGTATGTTTTTTTTGTCATCTTTAAAAATAAAATACCCAGTTTTATTTTGCTTGAAAATTTCATCAAATTTTTTTACCACTTCTACCTCATTTTTTATGCTTGGTGTTTCTTTTAATTCTTTTGAATAAACAGAATTATACTTTTGAGTATAGTCTGTATTGTTTGCATAAATAAGATATGTTTTGCCAACAGCCATTTTAAATCCCCATTTATAAGGTGGTCTATCACTATCAATAGGTGGTCTATCACTGTAAGATTTTTACAAAAAATGTAAAATATTAACCACCAATTTTAAAATTAGAATCAAATATGGATTGCGCTATACTTTTTAAACATAAAGAAAAAAGAAATTAAGCCAATCTAACAACTATATTTACAGGAAATCCCGCCAAAGGGAGCGGGATTTCTTTTATATTTAACTTCTGATAATAATAATTTTATGCAGCATATAACTAATGAAATGCGCGAACGCGCAGAGAAGTTTATATTAGATTGGCGAGGGACTACCGATGAGCGGGCTGAAGCACAAACATTTACAAACGAATTTTTTGAAATATTTGGATTAAAACGCCGTGATTATGCTCAATTTGAAAAGCCAATTCAAAAAAAAGATGAAACTGGAACTGGCTTTGCCGATTTATTTTGGTCTGGTAAGTTAATTATTGAATCAAAATCTGCATATAAAGATAGTGATGTTCATTGGCAAGAAACTC
>DATHOW010000058.1:0-9641 GCA_035484495.1 Bacteroidia bacterium
GATTCGGCACATTTTATGCGTTTACGCTTGCAAAACCAAAACCCTATTACTGATGTGTTTTTTGATGACATACGTGTATTCCCTTTTGATGGCAGCATGAAGTCGTATGTATATGACCCAACAACACTGCGTTTAGTAGCAGAATTAGATGAGCGTAACTACGCTACTAAATATGAGTATGACGAAGAAGGCAAGTTAGTGCGCGTAAAAAAAGAAACAATAAAAGGAATTATGACTATAAAAGAAAGCCGCAACGCTTTACCTAAACAATAATGTATAGATTTTTTTACATAGCCTTATTTTTTGCATGCTTATTTATGGCAAGTACAAGTTTTGTGTTGTATAATAAATCTAGTTTTACAATTTTAAGTAAAGAAGATGCTGCTGCACTTTTACAACAAGTAAACCATAAATATAGCAGTTCTACTTCTTATTCATTTGCAATAACGCATGCTACTTATGCAGGATATGACGCTGTAAATCCTTACGAAAAAAAGGCTGGGTACTTTAAAAAATTTCCGGCAGGGTTTCATAGCAATATAGCAGGTGTACACAGTATACAAAATAAAAATTGCTTATTAACCATAGATAGCGCACAGAAAATAATTATAGTAAGTAACCCAAAAAAGGGAGCCGATAGTTGGGAATTACAAACCAAAGAGTACTTAAAGAGTTTAGGTAAATGCAACGCCATAAAAATAGAACAAGGAGATAAAACAAAAACTCTTCGTCTAGAATTTGATAAAAGGAACCCTGTATCAGCTTATGAACTTTGTATAAATAAAAATAACGAGTTTCAATCAACATTAATTTTTTATGCTCGTGAAATAGTAGCTAAAAAATTATCGGGTAAAAAAGTAAAACCCAAGCTAAGTATGGTTTTTGATCATTATGCATGGAAAGTTGTTCCTGAGAAAGATGAACTTAGTGAAACCAGATTTATTACTATAAACAGTAGCAACACTTTAACACTTAAAGAGGCATATAAGAACTTTACTTTATTGGATCATCGTATTAAAAATGAAAAACCTTAAAAAATATACCTTTATGAATAGGCAAAAGACTTTTTGGCTTAAAGCCCTTATACTCTTCCAACTTATTTCCTTTAGCGGAGTGGCTGGCGTAATTCGCTTTCATCAGCGTTTACAAGATACTGTGAGCACTACAGGCAAAGATACTCTTACAACAGAGGTAAATCCAAAAACAGGTAGTTTTAATGACGCCTCTGTTTCGGATATTATTACTGTTGGCATAGACCCTTCTTATGTAAAATACATAAACGACTCTTCTGCTTATGTAATAACACTTTCTATTAATGGTTATAGCGCTTCTAATACGCTTATAAGTACTTTAAGTCATTCATTTAAAGTTACACATAACCCTACAGGTAAAGGTGCTCTTAGAGACCAAGATTTATTTTTATTTAAAAATGCCTACAAATATCACATCAAGGTTACCGGCATAACTAAAAATGGAGTGGCTGTTACTTCACTTCCAGATTATATATATGTGGATGCAGACATTGAAGTAAATCGTTTTTATAATTTTTCTACTTATGCAAGTACACCTATAATAGTTAATTCACCTAACCCAATTAATACTGATTGCGACATAAATAATACGTATGATGAATTAGATATATCATGGGCCGGTTGCTTTGGTTCGGGAAGTAGTTTGGTTTGCCCAGAAAGCTATGATTTGGAATGGACATTTATTAATGATTATGATTTGCCTTTAGGGAATTTCAAAAATACTTCTTCATTAAATTACGACTTTAGAGGTAATAGTACGCGTGTAAACACTACAGACGGACATTATCGAATATCATTAATATACGAACATGGTTATATTATTTACCGTGTAAGGGGTGTAGGAGTAGATGTTACAAATCCATCTACTCCTATTGTAGGGGTGTGGAGTTTAGCTGATGCTGCCTCAGTAAGCTCCGGCATATCATCCGGAAATTACTTTTATGTAACACAAAGTCATGAATCTGATTTAAAAAACTGGCAGTATAACGCTTCGTTTGCCGAAGAGGCTAAGAAAAAAGAAGTAATGGCTTACTACGATGGAAGTTTACGTAACCGACAATCAGTAACTAAAATAAATTCAGATAAAAACACCTTAGTAGGAGAAACTTTTTACGACTTTCAAGGAAGGCCAGCCATTAACGCCTTACCTGCGCCAGTTGATTTTCCTACTTGCAATGATACTTCAGA
This sequence comes from Bacteroidia bacterium, assembly GCA_035484495.1. GTDB lineage: Bacteria > Bacteroidota > Bacteroidia > B-17B0 > Aurantibacillaceae > PALSA-968. Next base: position 2,220 of record DATHOW010000058.1, read on the forward strand.
ACCTGCCATTAAATTCTATCCTAATTTTAATCAGGACGAAACAGGAAATATTTACTCTCGTAATGATTTTGACATAGACGATCCATCGGGTGCTTGTAATGTTACTGTGGGGGGAATGTCTACAGTAAGCGGAGCATCTCATTATTATTCTCCAGCTAATCCAAATAAAAATGCTCAACAGGCCTTTTTACCCGACGCAAAAAAATACCCTTTTACGCAAGCAGAATATACGCCAGATAATACAGGCCGTATAAGTCGACAAGGAAGCGTAGGCATTAATCATCAACTAAATACCGGACACGAAACAAAATATTTTTACGGACAACCAGATCAGTTGCATTTGAATAGAATGTTTGGTTCTGAAGCAGGAGATGCATTACATTATAAAGAAAATGTAGTAATAGATGCTAATGGGCAATCATCACTTACATACATGAACATGGAAGGGAAGACTGTTGCTACTTCGTTAGCTGGTGATTCGGTTCCGGGTTTAGCCAAACTACCATCAAACAAAAAACCGGTAACTCTTACGGTAGATATGTTTCATAAAAATGCTAACGGAGTAAGTAGTGTTAATACAGTAAATACTACCGGAACTGGCATAGATTTTAATACACAATTATTGGTGCCTTATACCAGCTTATATAATTTCTCCTATTCATTTACAGTTGACACAATGGGAGATGCCTGCTTAAGAAGCAATATATGTTTTAGTTGTGTTTATGATTTACAAATACATTTATATGACGATTGTGGTACCGACTTGGTAGCACAGTATTTTCACAAGCCTCTTGTTAAAACAGTAGGGCATTTTTCGTATGATGTGGATAGCAACCTTTTGTTTAGTGTTAATTGCCTATATCCTAACAACATTTATTCGGAAGTAGATTCATTTTCTTTATTTCTAACAGCAGGAAATTATTCTATGAGTAAAATACTGACTGTAAACCCACAAGCAGTAAACTACTACACAAAACAATATTTAGACTCTACAAATAACCATTGCTTTAAAACACTAAATAGTTTTTTAGATAGCGCTTTAAGCAATGTTGATACCAGTAATTGCCATGTAACCTGTGCTACTTGCGTGCAAAAATTAGGAGACAGAGATGCTTATGTAGCTGCAGGAAAAGGAACTTACTTACAATATGATGCTTTACATGATGCTTGCATGGAGCCTTGTAAACCAAAATCTTTATGCTACGTATCCTACACACAAATGCTTGCTGACGTATCTCCTAGTGGGCAGTATGGCCAATATCAGGATAGTGTAGCCGGGCAGGCTGATATCAACACATCCATATTTCCACTTTCTGTATTTAATGATAACAACGTACTACCCAGAAATATTGGGTCGGGCAATGGAAACTGGCATCACCCCCACCTTATTATAAACAACAGCGTGTATAACCATTATGCAGACGATAATGGAAATATAGCAACAATTAACTTACACGATTCTGCGGGTATTTATTTGCCAAAAGTGATTAGTAGTTCATCTCCTGACGTGCTATTTGATGCTACTACAAACACATACTACACATATCCCGAAAACTTAATCAACTTTAAAGATTTTTTAGCCCAATGGCACCCATCTTGGGCAAACGCATTAGTTTATTATCATCCTGAATATGATTATTATCAACATTGTTCTGCTTTTGGTGTTCAACAAAGTGGAGAAACTACTACCAGTGACGCTTTTGATGCTTTGATGCAAAATACGGCAACTTTTGCTGGTGCTGTAGCTTCTGGACTTATAAAACAAAATTATTTTGCATTGCCTTATGCACAACGAATTGAGGATTACACCCAAATAAGCACAACACATGCGTATGACCCATTTTTACTTCATTATGGGGCCTATAGTGCTCAACTTGCATCTGCCTTAAATAATTATCAACCAAATTACACAGATACTTCTACATTAACAATGGCAGAAATGGCTGCTTATGTTGTACGTTGTGGTAACTTGTTCGGTAGTAATTCACATGCCGGTTGTATTGCTTTTGGAGATAGTAGTGTTGCCGACTCTATTCGTAATAATGAATGGAGAACCTTTGCCGCATTTTATATTTCATTAAAAGAAAACCTTCAAAAAAGATACTTGGATAGTATTGTAAAAAGAGGGCCTAACTTAACCGATTATGGATTTAATGGTTGTTTTAGTGATTCAAATAGTACTTATAACGGATTTGCTTCGTTAGGTTATCAGTGGTACAGCCAGTATCAACCTTGCGGATATAATACATATACTTATTATGCTGCCAAAATACCACGCTTTGGAAATGCACCTTTACCAAATACTGTAAACGCAATACAGTATCAAAATTATTTGGCAACAGGGCAATGCCCAATAGCTAATAATTTACAAAACTTACTAAATCAATTTGCCGGTGCAGGCAAAATAAAATCAGCCCATTTACAACCTTTGAGAAATTATCCTGTTTTTGCACCTGATCTTTATATTGCTTTAGGTGGCGATACAAGTAAAAGCTATCAAGATTTTTATTGGAGCAGTATTACGCAAGGAGATTCTCTTAATATGAATTTTACTGATTCGGCTGGAAATACAACTTGTTCATTGGTTATTAACTTAACCACTAGCGGAATTACAAATTTGGGCAAGTACCGTATTAAAGCGGTTAGTGGTCTTGCTGACACTACATACAGCAGCTTCCCAAATGCTTTTAGGGTGTTTTTAGCCATGCAGGATACTACTGTATCGCCCCCGGTAATATTGTATAAAAAAGCGTTAGGATACTCAAGTTGCTTTGATATTAATAATTGTAAGTTTCAAGAACAATGCCAGCCCAATGATTTTGCTATTGCATTACAAAACTTAATGAATGCATTAACCATAAACGGAGAGGTGTTTGGAACTAATATAGATTTAGGGCAAACAAAATATCATCCATTTGTTACCCCACAGCTAAAGAACCAATTGGGACAAACTACTTCGGATAGTTTGATATGGAATTTTACAACTACTCCTGCCGGCCCCGGTGGAAACCCACCTGCTAATGGTGTATTTCATTTATACGACAATTTAGGGAACGGGGCACTTCAGTTTATTATACCTGGTAATATACCTAACCAAGGAAACGTAAAAGGTTTTAGCCACATCAACTCTAACTACTACAACAACTTTGCGATAACTGCTATGGATAGCATAGATGGAGATACTACTTTAAGTGGTTATGCGCAAACCGGTAACGCCGGTTATAAAGGTATAACTCAAGGATTTAGCATGGGAACTTGCGGTTACCCAACTAGTTTTGCCTGCCAAGGAACTCAATATCAATTACAAAACGACTTACAACTTTTAATACACGATGCTGTAACTTCTATTGGATCTAATGCGGCTAATGATACCAGTACTAATCCATTGGTTTTAACTGCGGACTCATTTAATGTTGACTTAACTAAACTGCCTAGCTATAGCACCTTATTAGCAACTTCTTTTCCGCAGGGCCTTGATACAACAAGCAGTGTAATAAAATATCGTACTGCAGGTTTTGGAGGCAAATACACAACTCAATTATTATTTACAGTAAAATCATCTTTAGACTCTTGTTACTTCAGTTTATATGCTGATTCTTTATACGGCTTTAGAGGCATTAGCGATTTTTATAGCTTACAAGCTTACGGACCATCTGACCCAAATAATAATTACCACGAATTTAAAGGGATTGTAAAATATATAGTTGGCAAAAAAACGATAGTAGATACTTTGTATGGTAAAAGCTGTTTAGGTATACAAACTTGTTGTGCTTGTACTACTGATACTATACCAAACCCGTATACTTATTCTGACACGAGTACTGTGAGTAATAACCCTACCCCGCCTCAAAACCCTGACCCTTGCCAGGCTGCTTACAACCAGTACATAGCAGCTATAGATAGTTTTATGGCGCATAAAACGGCAGGTGTCGCACCAATTAACTTTACACCACTTACACTTCAGCAAATGGTAAGCGGTGATTTTTGTTCATGTATAAGCAATTATGTTGCTTATGTTAATTCATTTGCAAGCATCATTTCACTGCGAGAACAGCGCGTTCTTGAAAACATTAATACATTTAAATGCTACCAAGCTGATACTTGCCAATTACTTTATAATACATATGTTAATACATTAGCAAATCAGGGTTATACAGGCATTCCTTATTCAGATATATTAGCAGGAGGATACTGTGGTTGTATTAGTGATTACTTAGTTTACTTTAAAGAAAGATTGGCGGAAGGTGGTGACAATAAAGCTGTTAGTATTATAGGATATAGCTGTTATAAAGCAGATACTTGTTTACCTAAATATAACCAATATGTAAGCACTATACAAAATTATATATGTAATGGACCTTGTACTACCGCCTATTTAGATAGCACTGGAATTAACAAGAACTATATTCAAAATTATACCACTCTCTATCAAAATATATTAAGTAGTAACAAATGTGATTGTATAGGCTCTTATATAGATTATATACAATCTTTACCTGCATTTAACCCTATAAGTTTTGATACAACTTTTGTAAAAATCAGCGCAAATACTGATACATGCAGCATGGATGACTATTACCAATATACTAATGCACTTGGCAATTATTTATGTAATGGGCCATGTAGTAAAAATTTCTTAAATAGTACCGGATTCAATTCTTATATACTTCCGTATAGCAATGTTGTTGCAGGTGGTTTTTGTAATTGTTTGGACCCTTATACTACTTACATAAACTCATTACCACCGTACGTATTTTCTACTATTAACGATTCAATTCATATGATTGCGCTAGATGGAAATGATACCCTTATTATAAAAACTGAGGTAGTACAGCCCCCTATTTTAACCTTACCTAAATTTAATTGTTCGGTAGACACTGTACAAAAGGATTCTATGGTTATTACTAAAACTTATAATAGCCCACAGTTTACAGATATATTGTCTTTTAACTGCACTTTTTCCGATACATGCGGCATGAATGCTTATAACCAATATGCCTTTACACTTCAGTCTTATTTATGTAGTAATAGACCGTGTAGAACAGGCTTCTTAGACATCACAGGTTTAAGTAGTTACATACTACCATATGGAGATGTTGTTACAGGTGGTTTTTGTAATTGTTTAAATCCATATATTAATTATATAAATTCATTACCGCCTTATGTGTTTTCTACGGTTAGCGATACGCTTCAAACAACTGCACCTGATGGAAATGACACCCTTATTATAACTCCTCAGATAGTTGGTCCAGGTATTTTAACCCTTCCTAAATTTAATTGCCCGGTAGATAGTTTAATTAAAGAACAAACTGCCTGCGAAGTTTCTTACAAAAATTTTGTTGGTGCTATAAAGAACTATCTGTTTAACCATAAGGTGCCTTATAACTTGCTAACTTATTCTTTTTCTTATCTCGAAGCAAATAACTATTGCTCTTGTTTAGATGCTTATGCCGAATATTTAAATACTTTTCAGTCGGCCGTTGTATTTCATGGAAAAGAAGTTACACAATATCCGGTAAGCATTAATGATTTTAACTGCTCTCCTTCAACAGATTCGTGTTCTGCTTTATACACTCAATATACAACCGAATTAAATAGTTACTGCAAAACTCATAATTGTGGAGATTCTGCTAAACAAATTATTACTTATTTAAAAGGCATAACCTTACCATTTAATAGTGTTTTTTCGGATGGTTATTGCGGCTGTTTAAGAAGTTATATAAATTATGTAGATACTATAACGTTGCTACACTATGGTTCTGGCAAACAAATTATTGGAGGCATTAATTATCCGGTGAGCCTTTTACAATATAATTGTTACCCAACTCCTGATACATGTAGAATTGCTTACGAACAGTACTTATCTGCTTTACATAAAACCCTTACAAGTTACTTAAATACGCATGGCGAAGTGCCGCTATATCAAATTAAAGATATCAAGATTAAAATTTTCGAAGCTACTCTATCTTATGATTCTCTTTCATCAGGTGGTTATTGTAATTGCATAAGCAGTTATATAAACTACCTCGACACTTTTAAATTTGTTTATGCACCTCGCTTAGAGAATTTTAATTCTCCTTTAAGTATCAATCATTTCAATTGCACACCATCTGCTCCGTTAGACACTTGCCAATCTGCTTATAATCAATATACAGCAGCTTTAGATAGCATTCTACCTCGTTATATAGAAACTCATGGTGGTTTGCCTCGAACCGATGCAGGATTTATCATTATCCGAAAAATACAGGCGGCGGTTGACGCGGCTACTTTATCATATGATTCTTTGTCGTCAGGAGGTTACTGCGGATGTATAAGTAACTACATTAATTACCTAAATACATTTCAAATTGGAGTATCCGGGTTTGGATTTGATGCAACATATACTGGCCCAGTCAGTATAAATAATTTCAATTGCTCAGCTATAAACCTTGGCTCTGTTTGTCAGCAAAACTATACAAACTACCTGAGTGCAGTCAACAATTATAATTCCGTATACGGACCGGGGGCACCTCCTAGCAAACTGCCATTCCTACCAGCCATAACTACTCTTTATTCTGAAAACTATTTTACCGAACATGGTTTATGTTATTGTGTACCAGCGTACGATGCTTACTTAACAGCCATTACTCATCAAAGCATTACACCTAATCAAATAGATACGGGCATGCTGAATATATTTAATTACTGTAATGCTAATTATCATCCGCCATGCAAAAAATATGTAACCCCTGATACCGGTAACGGAGGCGGAGATGGTTTCCCTAAAGATACCCTTCCAAGTCCGCCACATGACTACTCTTGTGCGCAATATCAAGTAAACTTGGCTGTAGAAAACGGGACAAATGCCTACCACCAATATTACGATAGTTTAACTAGCATTATTGCTGCCAAATACACAAAACATTGTTTGGGAGCTGTTGAAAAATTAACAGATAGATTCAAAGACAAAGAGTTTCATTATACACTTTACTATTATGATGAAGCAGGCAACCTAATACGAACTGTACCACCCGAAGGTGTGCATTTAGTAAACATGACAGCATCGCCGAATACACCTTTTAATGTACCTACTAATGCTGCCGATTCTATATGTTATGATCAAACATTTGATACGCATTTGTTTTACACAAGTCATACCATGCCTACTACTTACTTGTATAATACATTAAACCAATTAGTAAAACAAAGCCTGCCCGACCACGACCCAATTGATATTTGGCAATATGCATTACCAAATGGACTTGATAGTAGATTAAATATAACCGGCGTACAATTTGTAAACAACAATGCAGGTTATTTAAGTGGTTATATAAATTTACCAACACCAATTTTGCCCGGTATAAATAAACGCGGGCTTATGTACACAACAAGTGATGGTGGTATGTCGTGGACTCCGATGCAAGGATTGGTCGCCAGCAATTT
>DATHOW010000059.1:0-6692 GCA_035484495.1 Bacteroidia bacterium
ACAAACATGTTAGCACTAAACTTTGCTATAGGATTTGGATTTATATAAATACTAAACCCACTTGGCGGCCCAACACAACCATTTAATGTTGGGGTTACAGTTATAGCTGTCGATAATGTGGTTAGGCCAGCATTAGATGCATAAAAACTTGGGATAGGATTAGTGCTTCCTACATTTGGTATACCACCAGAGTTAAAACTCCAAACATAAGTTGTAGATGGTGTTGTAGGCATTGAACTTAAAGGCACCGCATTTGTCACCATTCCCGGACAAAAATATTGATCCATCATCGCGGTCATAATCGGCGTAGGTTTAATAATAACTGTATCAGTAACTGGTATGCCAATGCAACCATTTAATGATGGAGTATAACTAATAACACTAACTTGGTTAACCAAACTAGGGTTTGCAGGTGCAACGTAAGATGAGCCGGGTGCAGCCCCCGTTCCATTTGTTGGCATACCGGTACCAGCTTGGTTAGTTGCCGTCCAAGTGTAAGTAACACCAAAAGGATCTGTAGTAATATTATAATCAGTTGAAGATACCAAGGCACCAGGGCAATAAGGCACAGGCGAAGTTACTGTCATTGTAGGGATAGGATTTACAGTTACCGATATAGTATTTGTAGCCGTACAAGTACCTGTTACAGCTGTTACTGTATAAACTACACTTGCCGTTGGCGTAATAGCAATAGTTGCTGTTTGAGCACCCGACGGCATCCATGTATAATTTGCAGCAGCACTAGCAGTTAAAGTAGTTGTTGTGCCTGCACAAATAACGGTGTTGCCAGTAATAGTTAAAGAACACTGCGCATTAAGTTGTTTAAGGCAAAACAGTAAGGCAATAAGTAATAATTTCTTCATATAAATGTGATTGTATTTCAAAAATAAGTAAATAAAATTTAGCGTAAAATAATTTTCTACCGCTTAGCGTTGCACAATAATCTTCCTGGTTAACAAACCTTCGCTTGTATTTATTTGCACCAAATAAATTCCGTTATCTAAACTGCTTGCATCAATAATTGCTTTGCCATTTATAATTTGCTGCAAAACTAATTTACCTGTAACATCAATTATTTGTATAGTTTGTTTTTCAGTACTTGTAGTTTCTATTACAAAATTACCATTGTTGGGGTTTGGGTAAATGCTTATATCAACATTGCTGTTAACTCTTTCAATGCCATTACAAATAGTTACCACTTGGGTAATAGTTGCTGTATCATTACAAGTATAATTACTCCCTATTACTGTATAAGTAGTTGTTATAGTAGGCGTTACAATAATGCTTGCATTTTGATACTGATTACTCCAAGTATATGTCATTGCACCACTTGCCGTTAAAGTTACCGGAGCCCCAGCACATACTGTGTTAGAACTTGTTGTAACCATTAGTGTAGGATATGAATAAACCGAAATTGTAAAACTAGTTGGCAGACCTTGACACCCATTAGCACTTGGCGTTACATCTACTGTTGAAGAGTTAACAACAGTACTTGTATTTGTTGCTATAAAACAATTTATGTTACCGGTACCAAATACACCATTATTAAATGACCAAGCATAAGTAGAGCTTGCCGGGCAACCGGTAAAAGCAGGCACGCAAACAGTTTGGTTAGCACAAACACTTATATTATTTATGGGTGTTACAGTTGGTGTTGGATAAACACTAGCCGTGTAATAATCCATATTACCAATACATCCAGCTCCTGAAATAGCAACACCATAAACACTATCAGTTAATAAACCACAACTTAAATTTTGTGCAATGGCGTTATAACTTGGCACTTGGTTGTTACCTCCGGTAGTTATAAAATAAGGAGGAGCACCTGTGTTATTTATATAATTTAAAGACTGAAACCAAACGGCATAATAAGGCCCCCCATTAGCACAATTAGTAGTAAATGTTTGAATTGGAGTAGCTGCACCAGGGCAAACACTAAAACTTTGTGGTGCTGTTAAATGCGGTAAACAAAAAACTGTATCATTATACAAGGTCGTTATACTTTCACAATTATTGCTGGTAGTAACTGTTAAAGTAATATTGTAAGCACCACAAACGGGGTAAATATGTTTAACTGTATCAGGTCTATTATTATTAAATGTGGATGTTTGCCCATCACCAAAATCATAATTCCAATTTGAAATATAATCATTTAAGCAGGCATGATTTGAAACAGAAGAACTATCCCAAAAATCTGATGGACTACCAAGGCAATTCTCTAAAGCATAAAAAATAGTGATAGGATTGCCATGCACATAAACAGTAGTATCAAACGAGCCAATACAACCTACTGAATTAGTTGCTGTAAGCGCTACCGAATAGCAACCTGCCGCCGCATATGTATAACTAGCAGGGGTTGAAACTGTGCTAGTTGCTATACCATCACCAAAATCCCAATGCCATGCAGTCATTAAGCCCGGGTTAATTGTTGTATTTGTAAAATTAACCGGACTACCATAACAAGGATGGTCGGCAGTAAAATGCAAAACAGGTGCGTTACTTACTGTAATTGATATCGTGTTAGTAGTAGTGCAAGTGCCTGTTACAGCCATTACCGTATAAACTACACTAGCCGTTGGCGTAATGGCAATAGTTGCTGTATTTATGCCGCTTGGCATCCACGTGTAATTTGCAGCAGCGCTAGCGGTTAAAGTAGTTGTGTTACCGGGGCAAACAACGGTATCGCCACTAATGGTTATCGGGCATTGTGCATTAAGTTGTTTAAGGCAAAGCAATAAGGCAATAAGTAATAATTTCTTCATACAATGTGATTGTCTTCCAAATATAATATTTTTTCACCGATAAAAGTCCTTCGTTTACCTACCCCCTGCCTTGGCTAACCTAATAGCTGTTGTATATGCGATGGTCTTGCGCGTACATTTGTATCGTAAACAAAAAACAAAATGGAAACACAAAATCAAAATACAGGCAACCAATCATCAAATATAAATTGGGACGAACAATTTAAAGAACATCAAATACGTCATCGCCGAGGGAAAATAGTTGGGGGTATAATTCTCTTCATTATTGGTGCCGCTTTTTTAGCTAGAGAAATGGGCACTATTTTTCCTAGCTGGTTATTTACCTGGCAAATGCTTTTAATAGTAATTGGCTTATTTATAGGTGTAAAAAGTTCTTTCAGAAACTTTAGCTGGTTTATACTAATAGCAATAGGCAGTGTTTTTATGATAGAAGACTTTGTGCCAGATATGCATATTAAAGTTTATTTCTGGCCTATACTAATTATGTTAATTGGCTTAGGCATGATTTTTAAACCTCGTCGTAGTTATAATGCAGATTACTGCCGTAACAAATGGGAGAGAAAATTCAACCGCAGAGGTGGCAACTATAATGGCAATCGTTTTTCGGCTTGCGGTAACGATGAATCAAGCTCATCAGACGATACAATTAATATGGATGGCGTGTTTAGCGGTTTTAAAAAAAACGTAATCTCAAAAGACTTTAAAGGTGGTGTTATATCGCATGTATTTAGTGGTGGTAGTTTAAATCTTAGTCAGGCCGATATAAACGGAACTGTGGTGTTAGAATTAAAACAAGTGTTTAGCGGCATAAAAATTATTGTGCCTGCTAACTGGGAAATTCAAACCGATGTAGACACTATGTTTGGTGGCATAGAAGATAAACGCCCGCATCAAACCGTAGTAACCAATCCCGATAAAGTGCTTATTATAAAAGGCAGCACCGTATTTGGCGGAATAGAAATTCAGAATTATTAATTAATAACGTAACTAGACATTTATGACACAACTGGCAGAAAAAAGAAGAAACTTATTTAAAATATGTGATGACAAACCTGTAAAAACAAATTTTATGAATAAATATATAGCAAAATTAGCCTTTCAAATAGTTAGTGGCGATGGCAAACATACACCACAATTTGACGAACAATTCAGAATTTTTGAAGCCAAGTCAGAAAATGAAGCATTGGCCAAAGCCCGTGCAAAAGGCAAAGCCGAAGAAACTTCGTTTTTAAACGACAGCAAAGAAAACGTAAGTTGGAAATACATTGGCGTGCTTGAACTGCTTGAATTAAAAGACATGGCAGATGGCGCTCAAATATACTCTAACACCGAAGAGACTGAAGATGCTACCAGTTACATTAATATTGTAAAACAAAAAGAGCGCACAATTGAAACGCTTAGTAACTTTGTATATATATTCTAATATTTAGTGAAAGACCTATCCTATAAAAAATTAAGCTTTGCTTACATCGCCTACATATTATTGTGGGCGGTGTTGCATGTGTTTGTTTTTCATCGCTTGGGTTTTGGCTGGCACATTGCAGTAATAGATAGCGCCATAAATAACGGCTTGTTGCTTGCGTTAAGCTTTGCTATGGCAATGGCACTAAAATATTTTAGCCCCAGTAAACGAAATGTATTAATGCTTATTGGTTGGAGTATTACATTGGCCATAGCATCGGCATGGCTTTCTAACTTTTTTCTTCTGCAAATTTTTATAAGCGATACTGATTACTTAGCTCTACTGCATAAAGCATTTTTAATTCGTTTTTGCGTTTCGTTTTTAATTATTGAGTGGGTTGTTTTATTCAGTTGGATTTTAAACCGAATGAGAGCTCGCCAAGAAATTGACGCCCGCAAGGCCGATGTAGAAAAACTTTTACGTGATGCCGAGTTAGAAGGTTTACGCCAACAACTGCAACCACATTTTTTATTTAACAGCCTTAATTCTATAAGTGCTTTGGCAGGTTCTAAACCCGAAGAAGCTCGTAAAATGATACAACAACTATCTGATTTTTTGCGTGGCACCTTAAAGAAAGACGATAAACAGTTATCAAGCCTGCAAGAAGAATTAAAGCATCTGCAACTATATCTCGATATTGAAAAAGTACGATTTGGTCATCGCTTAAACACCGTAATTAAAGCTGATGAACAGAGTTTGACCTTACTAATTCCACCTTTATTATTACAACCCTTAGTAGAAAACGCCATTAAATTTGGCTTATACGATACCATTGGCGAGGTTACCATAAAAATACACTCAAGCCTTGAAGGTAAAAACCTACGTGTAACAATAAGCAACCCTTTTGATGCTGAAACAGCACAGCCTACTAAAGGCACAGGTTTTGGTTTAAAATCAGTACAACGCCGTTTACATCTTTTATTTTTTAGAAGCGATTTATTAAAAACAGAAAGTAAAGACAATCTATATACAACAACTGTCATAATCCCTCAAACTATATGATTAAAACCGTTATTATAGACGATGAGCCATTGGCTCGCTCCATTGTAAAAGAATATTTACAAGACGATAAAGACATTGAAGTAATGCAGGAATGCGGCGATGGCTTTGAGGGCGTTAAAGCCATAATGCAACACAAACCGGATGTTATATTTTTAGATATACAAATGCCAAAAATTACGGGTTTCGAAATGTTGGAACTTATAGACTTTCCGGTATCGGTAATTTTTACCACGGCATTTGATGAGTACGCCATTAAGGCTTTTGAGGCACACGCTATTGATTATTTATTAAAACCATTTAGCAAAGACCGCTTTAATAAAGCGCTTAAAAAATGGAAAGAGCAACATAATAATGCCGAGCCAAAACAAAACACCACTGCCCTATTAGAAAACACACACAAGCAACCGGAAGAACAAAACCGCGTGGTAGTTAAAAATGGTAACAACATTAAAATTATACCGGTAAACGATATACACTACTTAGAGGCTTACGACGATTATGTAAAGATTTTCACCAAAGATGGTTATTCGCTTAAAAAGAAAACCATGAACTATTTTGAGCAATCGCTTAATGCCGACCAGTTTGTGCGTGTGCATCGCTCCTACATTGTGCAGGTGCAGCAAATAACTAAAATTGAGGCCTTAGAGAAAGACAGCCACATTGCTTTACTTAAAACTGGCGTTAAAGTGCCACTTAGCAAAACAGGTTATACCAAATTAAAATCGGTTTTGGGTTTGTAGTTAAAACATATATCATTTAGATTCTCAATTTTGCATTTTTATTTTATATTTGTATTAGTACGACTCGTAATAAAATAATTATGGATAAAAAACTGAATAGACATAGATGGACAATTAGTGATGATATTTTGACTTACATTATTTTTAGATTTGATAAAGAAGGTACTCGATTTAATAAAGAAAAGGCTGCTAAGGCCATCGGCACATCTGAAGCCAGCCTTAGTGCGCGTATTAGAAATTTTTTAGCAGTAGAAACAGATAAAACACAAGGTGCGCATCATTACGCCGAGATGACCAAAAGAGTACATCATAAATACAGTGAAGCCAACGATGAAAATAAAATAGCAAGTAATATAACAAAAACTGATGTTTTAGAGTTTTATCATAAGAGTATAAATAAGTAATCCCAATAAATGCCTGCTTTTTAGTATTTTTGCTTCTTAAATTATGCAAGCAAAAAAAGTATATATAATAGCTGAGGCAGGCGTTAACCACAACGGCAGTTTACAAATGGCTTTTCAGTTAATTGATAAAGCTAAAGAAATTGGGGCAGATTGTGTAAAATTTCAAACCTTTAAGGCTGCTCAAATTGTTACTGCTTCATCACCAAAGGCATCGTACCAGTTAAAAGTAACCGATGCAAAAGAGAGTCAGTTTGATATGCTTAAAAAGCTTGAACTGCAAAAAGAAGATTTTAAAAAACTAAAAGACTATTGCCAAACCAAG
>DATHOW010000060.1:0-17705 GCA_035484495.1 Bacteroidia bacterium
TAATTTCAGTCCTTCTAGCTTAGCAGGTACATCAGGTAAATAATTAATTTCAAACGGATGCTTTACTCCTGTAAATGCAGGAATTTCCTTCATTTTAGTAGCCGAAGTAAGCGTGCGTTTTTTAAGATTCTTTAATTGAGAAATGATGTACGACATATCATCCTGAAAACCAAACTCAAGTGCTTTATCAAATTCATCTAACACCAAAGCATGTACATTATTGGTGTCAAAATTATTTAAGCGTAAATGATACGCAATTCTACCCGGAGTGCCAACCAACACGGTTGGCGGATGTTCTAAATTATTTTTTTCAATTCTAGTTGCATGTCCGCCATAGCAGCAGTTAATTTTAAAACCCGTGCTCATTTGTTTAAACACCTGCTCTATTTGCAAAGACAATTCGCGAGAAGGAACAACAATTAGTGCCTGCACACCTGTTTTATCTTTTTCAAGATTATTTAAAATAGGCAATAAAAAGCCCAGCGTTTTACCTGAACCTGTCGGAGAAAGCAGCAGTATATCTTTTTGTTTTTTAGCCGCCTCAATGGAGGCTAGCTGCATGGGGTTTAAAGCTTCAATCTTTAAATTTTTAAGGGCTTCGTGTATCGTCATAATAGACCCCAAAAGTACGCTAAATAAAAACAAAACCACATAAGTTGATTTTTCAATAAAATAAGAATTAAATTTAGGCCTGATTATTCACCTCCCTTGAGCAAAATAACCGATAAGATAATTTTAGGCATAGACCCAGGTACGGTTATTATGGGCTTTGGGCTTATACATATTAAGGGCAGCGAGATGAAGTTAATTGAACTTGATGTTATTAAGCTTGATACCGATGACGACCACACTTTGCGTTTGCAAAAAATTTTTGCGGCAGTTACCGCTATTGTAAAAAAACACAAACCTGATGAATTTGCCATTGAAGCACCTTTTTTTGGCAAAAACGTACAGAGTATGTTAAAACTGGGGCGTGCGCAAGGCGTAGCCATGGCAGCCGCTTTAAATTTTGATGTGCCTATTTTTGAGTACTCGCCAAAAAAAATAAAACTAAGCATAACAGGTAATGGTAACGCAGCTAAAGAACAGGTAGCTGCCATGCTGCAACAAATTTTAAAATTTACTAATACAAATAAGCATTTAGATGCTACTGATGCCTTGGCTGTAGCGGTTTGCCACCATTTTCAAGGGAAATCGCAAAATACAGCAGGTAAAAAAACGTATAAAAACTGGGGAGCTTTTTTAACTGATAATCCTGATAGAAAAGGTTAATTAGCTGTGATAATCGAACTCATTTCTTCCACAATAGCATCGTCACTTTTATGTGATGTAATTGTGATGTGATGTGCCTGCAAGTAAAAAATTTCTCTTTGTTGTAATAATGAGTTTATCTTTTCTTTTATCTCCTCAGTTGTAAGACCTAAAAACATGGGGCGTTTGGTATCTTCTTTTAATCGCAGAAATAAAGTTTCAGCAGGAGTGTTTAAATAAAAAACGGTTCCGGCAGAAAGCATAAATTGTAAGTTGTTATGAAAGCAAGGCGTGCCCCCTCCAACCGAAATTATAGTATTAGTATTTGTGCTGGAAATTTCTTTCAGATACTTGGCTTCTAATTCCCTGAAAAAACTTTCTCCCTTTTCGCTGAAAATTGTTGCCACGCTTTTATTTTCTTTGTCAGCAAGATGATGGTCTAAATCAAGAAAAGTAAATTGTAATTTTTTAGCCAATCGCTTGCCAATACTGGTTTTTCCGCAAGCAGGCATGCCAATTAAAAAAACAACCATGCTTTAGTGAGCAGCTTTTGTTTTGTCGTATTTTACAAAAAGGTTTATCCAAATAAGGCGTGCCTTTCTAAAAATAATCGTCCATAACAATAAAACAGAAACCACAAACAAAATTAAAAAGGTGGTTGTTCCCCAACTAAAAATTACATTGCTTAAAACAAACAGGGCAACACCCAAGGCAATATCTAAACCATAACTAACATACATAGCACCGTAATAAAAACCATTTTCGGGCATATAGGTGCTATGGCATACAGGACAACTATCCGGTTGCTTATCAAAGTTTTTTAAATCGTACGGGTTTTTACTCGTAAAAAAATCTCCTTCATGACAGTAAGGACATTTGTTGTGTAAAACACTATATAGTTTTGTTTTCATCTTAATTATGCATTAGCACAGGTAACGGCATAGGCACTTGCCGGAATGCCTGTTTTTACAATAGCACCAAAGCCACCTGCCACATCAACTAAATTTTTGTAGCCTTTAGCTTTTAAAATAGATGCGGCAATCATACTACGATAACCACCCGCACAATGTATGTAGTAATTTTCGTTTTTATCCAGTGCGTCTTGCCAATCGCTAATAAAATCAAGTGCTTTGTGATTTACATTATTCAAATGCTTAGCATCGTACTCGCCCGGTTTACGAACATCTAACACATTAACATTTTCTTTTTCGTAGTAGGTAGCAAATTCTTCAGCACTTATTGATGTAATGTTTTCTGTGTTTTTACCCGCTTGTTTCCAAGCATCAAAACCACCTGCCAAATAACCCAGGCAATTATCGTAACCCACACGCGATAAACGCATAACGGTTTCTTCTTCTTTCCCCGATGGAGTGATTAAAATTATGGGTTGCTTTAAATCGGTAATTAGCGCACCAACCCATGGGGCAAACTGTCCATCTAAACCAATAAATAAAGCATTAGGTATATGTCCTTTTGCAAATTCGGCTGCTTTGCGCACATCTAAAACAAGCGCACCTTTTTTTATGTCCTGTTCAAAATCATTTACCGATAAAGCTTTACTGCCTTTTTGCATAACCTCATCAAACGAATGGTAGCCTTCTTTATTTAAAGCCGCATTTTTTGCAAAATATTGTGGAGGAGGTAAAATGCCCGTAGTAAGTTCTTTTATAAAATCCTGTTTAGAGATGTTTGCCAACGCATAATTTGTTTTTTTCTGATTACCCAACGTGTCAAAAGTTTCTTTGCTCATATTTTTACCGCAAGCTGAACCTGCACCATGCGCAGGGTACACCAACACATCATCAGGCAATGTCATTATTTTATTACGAAGCGAGTCAAACAACATCCCCGCTAAATCTTCTTGGGTAAGAGTTGATTTAATGGCTAGGTCAGGTCTTCCAACATCACCTATAAATAAAGTGTCGCCTGTAAAAATGCAATGTGGTTTTTTGTTTTCATCAAGCAATAAGTATGTAGTAGATTCTAATGTGTGCCCCGGTGTGTGCAACACTTTTATAGTAAGCTTACCAATTTTAAATTCTTCGTTATCTTTTGCAATATGACTTTTGTAGGTTGTTTGCGCTTGTGGTCCGTAAATAATTTGTGCGTTGGTTTTGTTGGCTAAATCAACATGACCCGAAACAAAATCTGCATGAAAATGCGTTTCAAAAATATATTTTAAACTTGCTTTATTCTCTGTAAGTAAATTTAAGTAGGGTTGTGTTTCGCGCAACGGGTCTATAATGGCAGCCTCGCCATCACTAACAATAAAATAAGCTCCTTGCGCTAAACATTGCGTATATAATTGCTGTACTAACATGATGTTGATTTTGTAGTACAAAGGTACGACTAAAACGAAGGATTTTGAGTGATAAAAATCAGTTTTTTAAGTGCTAAAATGGTAAGCTAACTCCTTGTTATTGAATGACTTTTATTAAGAAATAGTTTTTCTTCCCTTTTTGCACCAAAATGTACTTGTCGTTAATCAGTATGTTTTTATCAATAAGGGTTTCTACCGCCTCCACTTTTTCTTTATTTACCGATACGCCGCCTGCTTGTATCATTTTTCTGGCTTCGCCTTTACTGGTAAAAATACTTGTGTTAACCGACAAAACATCAATTAACTGAATGCCACCTTCAACCAAATGCTTATCAATTTCAAATTGCGGCACACCTTCAAAAATTTCAAGAAACATTTTTTCGCTTAATTTTTGTAAATCAGAAACATTGCCCTTAAATAGAATATCAGATGCTTCAACCGCAGCCAAATAATCTAATTCAGAATGCACACGTACTGTTACATCTTTAGCCAAGGCTTTTTGCAAAATACGTTCGTGTGGTGCTTTATCGTGTGCGGCTTCTAACTCCTCAATAGTTTGTTTATCAAGCAAGGTAAAAAAGCAAATGTAATTTTTTGCATCCGTATCACTTACGTTTAACCAAAACTGGTAAAATTTGTAGGGCGATGTTTTACTTGCATCTAACCAAATGTTACCTGTTTCTGTTTTACCAAATTTACCGCCATCTGCTTTGGTAATTAATTTAGTAGTTAGGGCAAATGCTTGTCCGCTTGCTTTGCGTCTTATAAATTCAGTGCCGGTGGTTATGTTGCCCCATTGGTCAGATCCTCCCATTTGCAATAAGCAGTTTTTTTCTTTGTATAAATAGTAAAAATCAAAGCCTTGTATTAGTTGGTAACTAAACTCGGTAAACGACATGCCGCTTCCATCTGCCTCTAAACGCTTCTTTACAGAATCTTTGGCCATCATATAGTTTACCGTAATATGTTTGCCTGCATCTCTAATAAAATCTAAGAAAGAATAATTTTTAAACCAGTCGTAATTATTTACAATCTCTGCACTATTGGCACCACAATCAAAATCTAAAAATTTCTCTAACTGCCTTTGTATTCCGGCAATGTTATGATTAAGTGTTTTTTCATCTAACAAATTTCTCTCTGCCGATTTACCTGATGGGTCGCCCACCATGCCGGTAGCACCACCCACAAGGGCAAGTGGTTTATGCCCTGCTTTTTGAAAGCGCAACAAAGTCATTATTTGTGATAAGCTGCCTATATGTAAAGAATCTGCCGTTGGGTCGAAACCAATATACGCACTCGTAAGTTCTTTTTGTAATTGCTCTTCGGTGCCCGGCATAGCATCATGTAACAAACCGCGCCAACGTAATTCTTCAATAAAATTCTGATTCATTTCTTAAAATATAAAAGTCAAAAATACAAATTAACCCTTAGCTAATAACTCGTTGAATGCTTTTAGGTAATTGTTTTGCTGCGATGCAACGGAATATTTTTCTAACACCGTTTGCCGTCCTGCTTTACCAATGCTTTCGCGCAAATCTGCATTTTCAATTAATTGAGATAAACAGTTAATCCACTCTTCGGTAGTTGATGCCAAAAATCCATTTTTGCCATACTCAATAATCTCGGTGTTCACCCCTACCGGCGACATAACCGTAGGCACCTCGCAAGCCATGTAGGATAAGCCTTTCAACCCACACTTGCCCTTCGCCCACTCATCGTTTGGTAGCGGCATAATGCCAATTGAAAACGAGTTTATCATTTCAACTTCGGTAGCCGAGCTCCAAGCAACGCCTTTAATATTTAAATTTTCGTTTACATATTCAGCATCGCCAACCACACTAATTTCAACTTGCGGGTATTTTGTTTTGATGGCAGTTAGAAATTCTAAGGCGTACTCAAAATGTTTAATGGTTGTATGGCTACCAATCCACCCTATGGTTAGTTTATCGCTTTTTTTCTGCAAGGGTTTATGAAAATCGGTGTCGATAGTTGTCGGTATTATTTTTACGTGTGAGTTACAACTACGCGCATAACTCGCCAGGTAGTTGTTGCCTGCAAAAACCATATCAGCATAACGAATATTACGCACAGTTTTTTCAGGGTTTTTTAACCACTCGTATTTTTTATTTCCTTCCGATGTATCCATTAACCAAATAGAATCATCAAAATCAAAAATATATTTTGCTTTACTTTTTTTTATGCGCTTCTCAAAAAAAGATGTGCCAATCATAATGGCTTCGCGCTGCACAAAAACAATGTCGTAATTTTTATAGCTAAACGTATCTTTTATGCGATGTAAAATAGCTTTAATAAGTATCCAAAGTTTTTCACCTAGTTTTCCTTCGGTATAAAAAACGGTATCGTCTTTTTCTGATATAAGATACGAGAGTTCGCACTTAAAATTATTTTTTTCTAAAAAAGGAGTATATTGTTCAAACCTGTAACGCTGACTAGGGGAGCGGTTTAAACGGTGTGAGGCTAAGAACAAAACACGAGGCATAAAAATTATTTATTCTTTAAAAATAACATATTTTTTATTGATTTCCTTCGTGGTTCAGAAAACATGCCCATGCTTGAGTTTTTTACATCTTCTATACTATAAAAAGATTCGGGTAAATGTGTATGTATCAACTCAATTACTTGCGCTTTAGTTTTTCGTTTTACGATGATAAAAATAAGTTTTACCGAACCCTGAGCTCCTTCGCCATCAACAATAGTGTAGCCCTGGTGTATTTTTTTAAATTCGTTAGTAAGGTTTGTGTTATCGGCATTACTAATAACACGTATAATTTGCATGCCATAAGCAATCTTCTCTTCTATAAGCATGCCAACATAGGTGCCAAACGAAAAACCGCCCGCCCAAGCCATAAAGCAGGCGATATTATTTAGGTTATTAAAAACTTGCCTAATAGCAATCAGCCAAATCATAACCTCAAAAAAGCCAATTATAGGTACTACTTTTTTTAAGCCTTTCGATAAAAATAAATGCCTAAGCGTACCAAGGCTTACATCGCCAAGGCGCGATACAAAAATAAGTATAGGTAGCAGCACCCAGTTATACCAATCGAAAGATGACATTGTCTAATATATTGTAAATTAAAAAGTCCCGTTTGTGGCGGGACTTTTATTTGTTTTTAGTTTTCTGAAGCAACTAAATCCGGGTCAACCAAAATCCTACCGCAATGTTCGCACACAATAACTTTTTTGTGTGTTTTAATATCTAACTGGCGTTGTGGTGGTATTTTGCTAAAGCAACCTCCGCAAGCATCACGCTCTACAGGCACAACCGCTAAACCGTTAATCATGTTGCCACGCACACGTGTATAGGCATTAAGCAAACGAGCTTCAATTTCTTGTTGTTTTTTACCTGATTTTTTTACTAAATCTTCTTCTTCTTTCTGAGTTTCTTCAATAATCTCTTCAAGTTCAGCTTTTTTAGCTTTTAAATCTTTCTTTTTATCTTTTAAATCTTTTTCAGCGCTTACTAAAAAATCTTCTTTTTGTGCAATTAGTGCTTTAAATTCTTTAACGCGTTTTTCGCACAACTGAATTTCTAAATTTTGAAACTCAACCTCTTTAGTAATAGCATCGTATTCGCGATTGTTTTTTACTTTACCAAGTTGTGCTTCGTATTTTTTAATGTTGGCTTTATGATCTTTAATTGCCTGTTGTTTCTCTTCAATTTGATGTTCAAATTCAGCATTTTCTTTGCTGTAATTTTCAAAACGAGTTTCAAGCTGAGCCACAGTATCTTCTAAGTCTTGTACTTCAAGTGGTAATTCTCCGCGTATAATGCGTAGTCTGTCAGTTTTGCTGTCAATTAATTGTAGTTCGTATAAAGAACGCAGCTTTCCTTCTACTGATGCGTCAATTTTTTCTTTAATAGTTGCTTTGGCCATGGTTACAAATAATTTATAGGATTTGTGTTTAGGTGCGACAAATAGGCGGCAAATGTAGGCATTTTTTTAGAAATGACCTCATAAAATATTTCGGGGGTAAATTGCTCGGTTTCATAATGACCAATATCGGCTATAACTATCTTATTTTCAGCATCAAAAAACTGGTGGTACTTAAAATCGCCCGTAATAAATACATCTGCTTTTGCTGAAATAGCGTCTTTCAACAAAAAACTACCCGACCCACCACAAATTGCCACTTTTTTCACTTTTTTGTCCAAAAATTGAGTAAAACGAATGCTTTTTGCCCCAAAAATCTCTTTTATTTGTAATAAAAAGGCTTTTTCATCTATCTCGTTTTTCAATTCTCCTACCAAACCCGAGCCAATTTGTGGGTGTACGTTATCTAAACTATAAATATCGTAAGCCACTTCTTCATACGGGTGCGCTTTTAAAAGTGCACTTATAACCTGACTTTCTTTATATGATTCAAATACAGTTTCAATGCGGATTTCGGATTCTAAATGTAATTTATTTTTCTCGCCCACAAACGGGTTTGAGTTTTCGTTTCCTTTAAAAGTACCCGTACCGTTTACATTAAAACTGCAATTAGCATAATTGCCAATTTCGCCACAACCTGCATTGAACAAAGCTTCACGTACTGCTTCTGCATTTTTATCCGGACAAAAAGTAACTAGTTTTTTCAGTAAGCCTTTTTTTGGTTGAAGCACCTGTGTATTTACTAAACCAATTTTTTGCGCCATTTTATTGTTAACCCCGGCAGCAACATTGTCTGCATTGGTGTGGCAAGCATAAAGCACAATGTCGTTTTTAATGGCTTTAATTAATAATTGCTGCACATAATTTGAACCCGTAATTTTTTTTAATGGCGAAAACACAAGCGGGTGGTGCGCTATAATAAGGTTACATTTTTTTTCAATGGCTTCTTCAAGCACGGCGACCGTAATATCTAAACACAATAAAGCGCCGGTTGCTGTTTGGTTTACATCGCCACATTGCAAGCCCGTGTTATCGTAACTCTCCTGCAAGGCGGGTGGAGCAAAATTTTCTATACAATTAAGTACGTCTTTTATTAAAATCATGTGTTGTCAAAAATACACATTCTTAAATAATCTTAGTGTTTACAATATGAACCTATTTCTAATTAAAAAACAAATAACTTTGCTACCATGCAAGTGCAAAAAACGGTAGCCCCCTTCGAAAAAACAAACTTTTTTAGTAAGCTTTTTTTAGATTATGTAAACGACGGACAGGGTGGAAAACTAAACAATTTTTACACCTACCGACCATCTGCCGAAGGCATAAAAAAATTTGTTAGCGATAATGCTTACAACAATTTAAACCGCACTTTGTTGGTTGATGAATTACTTGTGCAAAACCACGATATTGCACTTAGCGAAGCAAGCAAAAAAAACATAGATAGCCTTAAAAACAAAACCACCTATACCGTTACAACGGGCCACCAGCTTTGTTTAGCAACGGGTCCTGCTTATTTTATTTATAAAATAATTTCAGTTATTAATTTATGTGAGTCGCTAAACAAGCAAAACCCCAACCATCATTTTGTACCTGTTTATTGGATGGCTAGCGAAGATCATGATTTTGAAGAGATAAACCACATCAACCTTTTTAATAAAAAAATTGCCTGGGTAACCGAACAAAAAGGTAAAGTGGGTGCGTTTGCTTTAGACGGGCTGGCTGCTTTTTTAGCTGAAATAAAACAAGCCTTGGGTGAGAGCGAGCAGGCACAAAAACTAGAGCTACTTCTTAATAATGCTTATTCAAGAAACAGCTTAACCGCAGCAACTCGATACTTAGTAAACGAATTGTTTGGTGCTTATGGCTTGGTTATTTTAGATGGCGATAGCAAAACTTTGAAGCAAGAGTTTACTGCTGAAATTAAGAAGGATGTTTTTGAAAGTGCCGCCCACAAAAGTGTTACCTCAGCTAACGAAAAATTAAAACAACAGGGTTACGATGCACAAGTAACACCTCGTGAAATAAATATTTTTTATGCTGATAAAAATATTCGTGAGCGCATTGTAAAAGAGAACAACCGTTTTAAAGTTTTAAATACAGATATTAGTTTCTCTAAAGAAGAAATTGAAAAACTAATTGATACAGAAACAGAAAAGTTTAGCCCCAACGTGGTGCTACGCCCCATGTACCAACAAAAAATATTACCTAATGCAGTGTATGTAGGTGGTCCGGGCGAATTGGCTTATTGGTTGCAGTACAAGGCTATGTTTGATGAAGCAAAAATTGCTTTTCCTGTTTTAGTACCCCGCAATTTTATTTTTTACTTAGATAAAAACCTGCAACAAAAATTACAGAAACTAAACCTTACAACGTCTGATTTTTTTACCGAAAAAGATAAACTGATTAAAAGCTACGCGCTTGGTCAGCAGCCGTTTTCGTTAGAGAAAGAAAAAGAAGGGCTGAAAAGTTTGTATGATAGCATTCGTGCCGAAATAAGTAAAGTAGATAAAACCTTGGAAGCCACCAGCGAAGCCGAGTTGCAAAAAAATCTAAAGAGTTTAGAGATGCTCGAGCAAAAAGGCATTCGTTCTATTAAACAAAAAAACGAGCAAGCTATCAATCAAATAGAAACCATTTTTACGCGTTTATTTCCGAACGATGTGCCTCAAGAACGTTACGAAAATTTTTTACGTTTCTGTTTAACCAATCCTGATTTTATAAACGACATAAAAAACAACACCTCTTCGTTTATTGACGAGCAAAATATTGTTGTTTTAAACGAAATCTGAGTACTTTTTAACATTTTTTAATTCGAAAAAGAGGTTTAAATGGTCTTTTTTTAATCAAAAATGGCAAATAAGTGCTTAAAATATTGGTTTTTTGTCGTTTTTACACAAAATCAACATTTCCACCAAAAAGCATAACTTTTACTTAACAATATGTCGTTTTGAAAATACAAAAAATAGCCTATTTTTGTGCTCCTTTGAGTGAACATCCTATGAGAAATCATTTTCTCAACCACTTTTAGAGATAAACTTTAAAACTGGATATATAAACGTACTAAGGCCTATTTATGAATAAATTTCTACTTATAATTTTCTGCGTTGTTTTAACTACTGCTACTTATTCACAAACAGATAGTACGATTACACCTGCATCTTTTAATAATTCAGAAACTGATACCCTTAACAACAGCAATAGCACATTACCCGTTTTTAGCACAACCAGCAGCGATGTAAGTGGTGGTAATGCTCAGGCAGGTGGGTTTAACTCGTTACTGGGTGCTTCTCGTGATATTTTTGTGCAATCTACCATCATGCATTTTATGACTGCGCGTTATCTTTACCGCGGTTATAACACAAACAACCGTACATTGATGATGAACGGGGTACGCCTTAACAGCTTACAAACTGGTGTTGCCAATTTTAGTGTTTTTGGCGGCATGAATGATGTTATTCGTTTAACAAATCAAAAAACAGGCTTAGGTTCATCCCGTTATACCTTTGGAGACATTGGTGGTTATTCTAACTTAAATGTGTTTGCTTCTTCGTTCAGAAAAGGGTTACGTGTTGTTTACTCGCAAGGCAATCGTATTTTTAAAGAACGTTTTACATTAACTTATTCTAGCGGAATGACCCAAAAAGGTTGGGCTTTTGCTTTATCTGGTAGTGCGCGTTACGCTTCGCAGGGTTATGTGCCCGGTACAGCTTTTCAAGGTTTTGGGTTTTTTGCCGGTGCCGATAAAAAATTTAGCGAAAAAAATACTTTATCACTAGTTGGTTTTTGGTCTCCTATAACACAAGCTCGTCAAAGTTATGAAACCGACGAGGCTTTTGCGCTTATGAACGATCCTAATTACAAAAGCAACCTTAATAATACGTTGTTTAATGGTAATGCGGGTAACAATCATTACAACTCATTTTGGGGTTTTCAAAACGGACAAGAACGTAGTTCAAAAATTAGCAAGACAAGCGTACCAACTTTTATTTTAACTGATTTATGGAAAATAAACGATCGTTCAACACTTACCGCTAGTATTTATGGGTCTAAGGGTCGTACAAGCCTTACTTATTTAAATTATATAACCGGTGTTCCTAATCCTCAACCAGATTATTACAAATACATGCCAAGTTATTATGGCCCTACCAGTTCTGATGCCGACCCGGTACAATTTGCAGCTTTAACTCATGCTTGGCAAACCGGCGGCATAAACCCTGCTACGGGCTTACTTGCTGGTCAGGTAGATTGGGACGGAATGTATAGAATTAATAGTAACAACCTTTATACGGTTCACAATGTAGATGGTCAGCCGGGAACTAGTTACACAGGCAAACAATCTGCTTACATTCTTGAAGAAAGAAGACAGGATGTTACTAATACCGGGTATAACGCCATTTATAACGTAAATTTAAAAAACGATATCCATGTTACAGCAGGCTCTAATGGCTCTATCTCTAATACACGCTATTATAAAGTTGTTAATGATTTATTGGGTGGCGATTATTGGCTAGATTATAACCAGTTTGCAAGTTCAAATACACCTAACCCAAACGCTTTACAAAACAACATTAAAGACCCTAATAAAATTATTAGACAAGGTGATGTGTTTGGTTACGACTACAACATTAACGTTATGCGTTTTGAAGAATGGGGACAAATAGAAAAAGCCACCAAGAGCTTTGATATTTATGCAAGTGCAACTATAAGCAATACATCTTTTTACCGCTTTGGTAATATGGTTAATGGTTTATTTCCTGCTATTTCGGGTGTAAATGGTGCGGGACCAGAAGGTTCTTCGGGTGGCAGAAGCAAAACGCTTGATTTTGTAAATTATGGTGTAAAAGCAGGTGTTACTTATAAAATTGATGCGCATAATTTTATTACTGTTAATGGGGCATCTATGACTAAGCCACCTTTACCAAACACTGCGTTCGTTTCTCAACGCTCAAGAAACGATGAAATTCCGGGTGCCGGAAACCAACAAGTACTATCAGGTGATATTTCTTATAATGTGCGCCTTCCTTGGTTAAAAGGTCGTTTAACTTATTACAGAACTCAGCTAAACAATCAAACTGTTTTACGCAGTTATTTTGATGATGATTATAAAACAAACGTAAACTACTTTATGACCAATGTTAACCAAGTTAACCAAGGACTTGAGTTAGGGCTTGAAGGATACGTTACTAAACGAATTACTATTGTGGGTGCTTTAGGTTATGGTCAGTATTTATATACTAACCGCCCTACAGCAACTATTTCGGCAGATAACACCGCAACGCTTTTAGCTGCCGACAGAACCGTTTATTTGAAAAACTATCACGTGGGTGGTACACCCGAAGTTGCCGGTTCAATTGGTGTGCGCTACAGCAGTAAAAAATACTGGTATGCCGGTATTTATTTAAACTACTTTGCTAATAATTATGTTACACTTAACCCCGATCGTCGTACGGCAGAAGCACTTTCAAAATACATCTATAATTTCTCTACCAATGTTGGCGACCCACAGGTTCATAAAATTATTGATCAAGAAAAATTACCAGATGCTTACACAGTTGATTTTATGGCCGGAAAATCATTTCGCTTTAAAGGCAAATATGGTCTTAGCGTTAATTTAATGATAAACAACTTAACCAACAATATGTTTAAAAACTACGGGATGGAGCAGTTGCGTCACGATGATAATACAATTGATAAGTTTCCTAACAAATATGCTTATACCATGGGGCTAACATATCAAATGTCGGTTGCATTTATGTTTAATTAAATTTTAATATGAAAAAAACAAAACATATTTCTTTTTTGCTGTTTATTTCGCTGGCTATAACTGTATTTTTTGCTTGTAAAAAAACACCTGATCATCCACCTGTAAATGTTACAACCGCCGGTGGTATATTAACTATTGCACAGCTACGTAATATGTTTAATGGTAGTAATATTCATTTTACACAAGATATTTCGTTATACGCAACTGTTACCATGACAGATAACTACAAAACACTTTACATACGCGATAATACAGGTGCTATTGCTTTACGACAATTAACGGCACACGGCATTTACGAAGGAGATTCGTTACGCATTAATCTTAAGGGCTCGTGGTTAGATATGTCGGGCACATTAAGTTCGTTACAAATTGATTCGGTTGATGTAAGTTCAAGCCCTAATAACAAAGTGGTAAAAATTGCAGTTGGCAAAGAGCATAGCCCAATGAATGTCACTCTTTTGCAATTAAATAGTGCTGCCAGCGATATAACTTACACTACACCTACCGGTAGTGTTGTTCTTCCACAATCTATTTACGATGGGCAATTAGTAGAAATAGACAACGTGCAGTTTGCTTACACAGATAACAGCTTATTTATTCCGGCAAACGCTATTAACACGGGTCTTGTTTATTCCACGCACGCTATTTATGATTGCGGCGCTTTAAACACCATTGGTTTATCATTATACACCGGTACCGCTGATTTCCTTTATAAAAGTGTGCCCAATACAAAGAGTGGTTCTATTATAGGTGCAATTTCTTTTTATAATAATGTGGTACAAATAACTCCACGCTCTTATAGCGATTTAAAATTTACCCAAGACAGATGTGGTGTTGACACCTTAACGGCGAATTTTGTTAACTGTACCGGTGGTGTTACAGGTTCAACTTTTGCTACCGCTGTACCCGGTTGGTATGACATAAATTATAAAGGCTATAATTATTGGACAGGCAATGGTTCAAATCCTCCGGGCGGATATCCATCTGCTACAAGTTATGGCGGACAAGGTGGTCCATCGGGTAATGTAATGTGGTTAATTAGCCCTCCTGTGCAAAATAACCCCACAAAAAATTTAAACTTTCAAACAGCTGTTAGTTTTGCTACCAGTACACATCCACAACAATTAAGTGTTTGGGTTTCTACTAATTTTAATAGCATAAATATCGGGGGGCCTAACCACCCACTTACTACTGGACAAACACAGGCAACTTGGACAGAAATTACATCTGCTTTTCCAAACATTGTAAATAGTTTGCCTGCAAACACTTTTGCATTTGCAAGCCCAACACCTGTTATGTTATCTAATTATCTACCCGCTGGTTATACAGGTACTTTTTATATTGGATTTAGATATGTTGGTAATCAAATAGATTCTACCCAGACTTTTGCTATTAATAATGTGGTTATAAAAAATTAAACAGCATGAAAAACAATCAATACATACATTTTATATCCTCGGTTTTTATTGCTGGTTTGGTTATTTCATCTTTTTCGTGTAAAAAACACCTGAGTATTCCACCGGCAAGTCAGGTAGCCCTTGGCCCTGTAACTACTATCGATTCGTTACGCAACAAGTATAATGGCCAAAATCAAAAATTTATTTCGAACACCATTTTACGCGTTGTTGTTACTTGCGACGAAACTTCGGGTAACCTGTACAAACAGGTTTATGTTCGCGATTATTCGGGTGAGTTTGCAATTACTAAACACTACGGAGCTATAGCTTTGCGTTTTACCAGCGGAACAAAGCAGTTTTTAAGCGTAGGAGACTCTATAGCTGTTAATTTAAATGGGGCTACGCTAACAAAATCGAGCGGAGGCTCTTTAGAAATTGATTCGATAGTAGCCATTAACCAAGTGATACATTTAAAAACAGGTTTAAACCCACAACCACTTGTGGTAACTTTACCTCAACTAAACTCATATTCAGTTACCCCTAGCAACCCTGCACTTAAACAATTTATTTACGACGCGCAGTTGGTGCAATTAAATAGTGTTGAGTTTATACAACCTAATGTTGGTGGTACTTATGCCATATACCAAGCACCGCCTATAATTGCGGCGCCAAAAAACGTAAACAAATATTTAAGCGATTCGGCTGGAAACACTATGGTAACCTATAATAGCGGTTACGCTAATTTTGCTACTGTAACTATACCAAATAATAGTGGTTCGGTAATTGGAGTAGCTAATTTATATACTACTATGCAATTAACCTTACGCTCGGATGCTAATGGAGATATAAACTTTAACCAACCTTACCGCCCTATTGTGTACGACACCATAACCCAAAACTTTAGCTGCGCAGCATTATTTACCAAAACCGATGTTTTTACCGCAGGTTGGATAACTATTCCCTACAAAGGTGGCGTAGTTTGGCAAGCTACTCAATATGGCACCCCTGCATTTGGTAACAGTACTACTAACTGGAAATATGCGCCCTCTGCTTCAAATTATAAATCTACCGATGTGGTTAACGATATGTGGCTTGTAAGCCCTCCTATTAAAAACCCTGGAGGTGGTTTGAAAAAATACATGGATTTTACAACTGCCCTTCAGTATGGAACAATCACAAGGTGTTTAAGTGTGTTAGTTTCAGCTTCTTTTGATGGCACACATATTATCCCTTCTCAGTGGGTAGATTTGTCGGCTGCTCCTTTTTATCCGCATATAGCAACTTCAACCAGTAATGGGTATCCTAGTTTTATATATGCATCTAACGGTAGTTTTACTCGTCCTGCAACTTTAACAGGCTTTGTCCCTCCGGTTACCCCAACTAACAACAGTACTTTTTATGTGGCCTTTAGATATCAAACTAATACAAATTATGCTGACTCTACCGGTATGACGTATTTACTAAACAATTTTATTTTAAGAAATAATCCATAATAAATAAAACAAGTAACCTAAAAACAAATAAAAAAAACAAAAAAAGATGAAATCAAAATTACTAAAACTAACCGTTGCGGCATTTGTGGCTATGACCACTTTTGTAAACGCACAAACAGCACCAGCTACTTTGGGCACAGCCATTGTAACCGAAACATTTGAAAATTGGAGTGGCGCAACACCTAACGTACCAACTAATTGGGAAATTGCACCCGCTAACACAATTGCAGCAGCAAACGTTCAGCAAGTTACTACAACATCTACGGTAACTCCGGTTCAATCTGGTACTTATTCTTGTAAACTAATTAACACAGTTGCTTCTTACACTAGTGGTGTTTTTGCAACTAATCCGGTTAGCGTTACTGCCGGTACAGGTTACCAAATATCTTACTACGCTCGCGGAAAAGGTACTATTAACGTTGAGGTTACTGATGGTAGCGCAGCTACTACTTCGGCTAACTACGTATCAACTAACGGACAAACTGTAAGTGGTAAAACTTGGCACCATTATTTTCAAACAGTAACAGCTGCTACTACTACTAACAATGCCCAATTTTGCTTAAAAGTAAAAAGCACTAGCACATACACTACCGGTGGAGTTAACATTCAAGGAATCGATGTAGATAGTTTTGTGGTAAGACCATATACTCCGGTTGCGAATGTATCTTTACACGATTTACAATACACTACCGCTACAAACGGTAACTCTCCGTTTTTTGGACAAAGCGTTATAAAAACAGGTGGTATAGTAACTGATCAAATAGTTGGTAGTACTGGTCCTAGTGGTTATTATGTACAAACTACAGGTTCTTCTGCTTGGGGAGCTGCTTTAGTTTTTGACCAAACAAATGCACCTAACGTAGCTATTGGTGATAGCGTTACTTTTGGTTGCTCGGTTGATGAGTATTTTAACATGACTGAGTTAGTATCAATAACTAATTTTTCTAAAGTATCTTCTGGTAACCCTGTTACTGCATTAGGACAAACAACTTACAGTGTAAACACACAAACACTTGCACAAGAACAATACGAAAGTTTTTTAGTGAAAATTGAAAATGCAACTGTTAACACATACAGCGCTAACTACGGACAAGGAACAATTACAGATATGACTTCGATGGTACCTTGTACTTTTGACTTAAAAAATGGTTTTTATGCTCCAAACGGTTCGGCTACAACCGGTTCTGCAGGTAACCCTGGTTACACTCCTACTGTTGGTACTGCATATTGCTTAGTTGGTAACATTAACTACGAATTTAGCGCGTATAACATTGTTCCTCGCGATTCTGGTGATGTTTATAAAAACTGTACTACTTTAGGCATCGAAAAACATAACAGCTTAAACGCTAATGTTTACCCTAACCCAATGGCAAACGAATTAAACATACAATTACCTTTTGCAGCTACTAAAGTAAGCGTAAGCATTACTGATATTATGGGCCGCGAAATGATTGCACCGGTAACTACAAGTGGAACTAACGTAAACGTAAACAACGTTACCTTAAACGCCGGTACTTATTTTGTAAAAATTACTGCCGATGGCAAAACACAAGTAACAAAAGTTATTAAACAATAATTAGTTTA
>DATHOW010000061.1:0-10722 GCA_035484495.1 Bacteroidia bacterium
AGTTGATGGAATATGCTACTGAAAAATTAAAGCATTTAGCGGGTGTGAAAATTTATGGAGATGTGAAACATAAAGCTGCTGTGATTTCGTTTAATATAAATAGCATTCACCCGTTTGATGTGGGTACTATTTTAGATAAGCAAGGTGTGGCTGTACGCACAGGACACCATTGCACGCAACCATTGATGCAGCATTATAATATACCGGGAACTATACGCGCTTCGTTTGGGTTTTACAATACGAAGCAGGAGATTGATGTTTTTATTTTGGCTCTAGAAAAAGCAATTAAAATGTTATCATGAGCATAGCTGAAATTGAACAAGAAATAATTGAAGAGTTTGAGATGTTTGCCGATGATTGGGAACTGAAGTACGAGCATTTGATTGAATTGGGAAAATCGTTACCATTGATAAACCCGATTTATAAAACAGATGAGCATATTATTAAAGGTTGCCAAAGTAAAGTGTGGTTACATTCAGAAATTGTGGATGGTAAAATAGTTTACACGGCCGATAGCGATGCTATAATTACTAAAGGCATGGTAGCATTAATGGTGCGTGTATTATCACATCAAAAACCGAGTGATGTTTTAGAGGCCAATGTTGGTTTTATAGATGTGATTGGTTTGAAAGAACATTTATCGCCTACGCGTGCTAATGGTTTAATTAGTATGATAAAACAAATGAAACTGGATGCTTTAGCATTGAGTCAAAAGTCGTAGCGCTTGACTTAAATACATTATTAAAAAGAATTTGAAATATAAAAGACTCAAGACAAAAAGACTATAAAATGGCCGCCATTATAAAAGCAACAAATACCGAACTAGCTCAACGAATTATTGATGAGATAAAAACCTGCTTTGACCCTGAAATACCGGTGGATGTGTGGGAATTGGGGCTTATTTATGAAATAAACCTATCTGATGACAATGATTTAGGCATTGTTATGACGCTTACATCGCCTAACTGCCCGGCAGCGGAGAGTTTGCCTGCTGAGGTGGAGGGGAAGCTGAAAGAGTTGCCAGGCATTAAAACAGTAAAGCTTGACCTAACCTTTGAGCCCACTTGGGATAAGAACATGATGAGTGAGGTAGCCCAGTTGGAGCTTGGGTTTATGTAATTACTAAGTTATAAGTGGGGAGTTATAATTTATAAGTTGTGCTCGCGTTAGGGATTAGCTTAGGCTTTTCAGTTATTTTATTTTGGTATCGCTGAATGTTTTTTTAAGGAAAAACATTTGTAGTGGAAAGCCCGCAGCCTGCAAATAAAGATTTCTCGGACTAGCACACAGGCTGGCTCTTTACTGAAAATGTCCATTGGACATTCTACGTTCAGCCCTGTTCGAAATGACAAGCAGGCGAGGACTTGAAGCGTAAAGCCCGACGGCGTAACCGCCGGAACGCCCAATAGGCAATAAAGCGCAGGAAAACACTTGACTTTTGGGTTTTAAAACACTATCTTTGCGGGCTTTAAAATTAATCCCGTAAGATTATGCAATTGTAGCCCTCCTAGGCGGCAATTCATGTCTTGCTAAAAACAGACATAAAAAATGAAATTATCTGCATTTAAATTTAACCTGCCAAAAGAACTACTGGCTGAGTATCCTGCAAAAACCCGTGATGAAAGCCGCTTGATGGTGGTTGACAGAAAGACCGGAAAAATACATCATAAAAAATTTAAAGACATTATTAATTATTTTGATGATGGCGATGTGATGATTATGAATGACACCAAGGTTTTTCCTGCACGCATGTACGGTAACAAAGAAAAAACAGGTGCAAAAATTGAGGTGTTTTTATTACGCGAACTAAACAGCGAAAGTCGTTTATGGGATGTGTTGGTTGACCCGGCTAGAAAAATACGTATTGGAAATAAACTTTATTTTGGAGAAGATGATTCGTTGGTGGCTGAGGTAATTGATAACACAACATCGCGCGGACGTACACTTCGTTTTTTATATGACGGGCCTTATGATGAGTTTCGTGAGATGTTATACAACTTAGGCGAAACTCCGTTACCTAAATACATTAAACGTAAAGTAGAAGAAAGCGATAAAGACCGTTACCAAACTATTTTTGCGAAAAACGAAGGAGCTGTTGCTGCACCAACTGCAGGGTTACATTTTAGCCGCGAATTAATGAAACGCTTAGAAATTAAAGGCGTGAATTTTGGTTACGTTACTTTGCACGTTGGCTTGGGTACATTTAGAATGGTTGAGGTTGAAGACTTAACGAAACATAAAATGGATTCGGAAGAGGTTGTGATATCTGAAGAGACTACTAACATTGTAAACAAAGCTAAAGACGCTAAAAAACGTGTGTGTGCTGTTGGTACAACGGTTATGCGCGGTATAGAAACTTCGGTAAGTGTATCGGGCCATTTAAACCCATATAAAGGCTGGACAAATAAATTTATTTTCCCTCCGTATGATTTTAGTGTGGCTGATTGCATGATTACAAACTTCCACATGCCTGAATCGACTTTGTTGATGATGACTTGCGCTTTTGGTGGTTATGATTTGGTTATGAAAGCTTATAAAGAAGCCATTAAAGAAAAATATCGCTTTTATTCGTATGGCGATGCGATGCTAATTATATAAGGAAAACAAGTAACTGTTATTGATACTTGGTAACTGAATTTTTGGTTTCGTAGTTCAATGGATAGAATAGAAGTTTCCTAAACTTTTGATCTAGGTTCGATTCCTAGCGAGACCACGTAAAAAACTCAATAGATATTTCTATTGAGTTTTTTCGTTTTATTTATTAATTTGGCTACTTAGCTAATGAATACAAAAATAAAATTAGATTAAATTAAAGGGAGAGGCGTAATGCAGAGAGTGGCATTAAGTTTTTAATTTGGGTGCTGAAACAATTAATTTTTACCCGACAATGCCACTAGAGATACGACTACTAAAGGAATTAGAATATAGGGCGGTTAATGATTTTTATAACACAACCACTAACATTGACCGTGCTGCTCCAAAAACAGCGAGAACTTATAATGAATTTTGCTGGGAATTTATACATTGTACTAAGGGGAAAGCAATTTATGCAGGAGCATGGGAAATTGAAAAAGAAAAGGAGCCAGTATTAGTTGGTGTTATATGTGTTATTATTTTAAAAATGCTAGATGAAGGTGGAAGTCAAATTTTGACAGCAAAAGGAGAAGCTGCTTTGATTGATTTTAAAGCATTTTTGAAACATAAAAAAACAGATATACTGAAAGAATTATTTGCTGTTTTGATTGCAGAATGCCGAAGTCAAGGAGTAGAATTTTTGTGGGGTTTCAATAACATTCCGGCAACATATAAGCGTTTAGGTTTTGAAAACCCTTTTAAATCTTTTTATGGAATAATTGTTTTAAAGCCTTTTAAGGCATATAAAAACATTGCGTTGTTAAAAGAAACAAATACTGTTTGGGGTAAATTAAAAATTATAGCCCTTACAGGGTTAGCGCGTTTATTTTCGTTGAAAAAGATGTTTATTGTTTCTCGAAAAAACAAGTATACCATTAATTTTGAATTGGATGAAAACAAAACATTATTTGCGAATGCATCGCGCACTGACAAGCTGGTGTTTTTAGTACAGGATAAGGATTTTTTTAACCGGAGGATTTTAGAAAATCCACACCCTATCAATTATAAATCGTATCAGCTTTTTGATAATACTACATTGGTTGCGCAAGTAATTTGTAGTGTTAAAGATGATGTGGCTTTTATTGAGCAAACATTGTTTGATAAAAAGTTAAGCAAAAAAAATATTTATTACTTGTTGAAATATGTACTTCAATCATTACAAAACGAAAATGTTTGCCTTGTAAGATATATGGGTTTTAAAAACAACCCCCTTAATTTAAAAGAAATGAATTGCCTTAAAAGCTTAGGACTTATTTTAACAGGTAAAGGGGAATGGTTTACTTTTAAAAACTTATCAGATGAGTCGCTTATTAAGCCCGAAAACATTTATTTTTCGAGGATGTATAAACAAGGAGTAAATTAGCTTATGACAAATATTGAAAAATACAATCAAACATTTGTGAGCTCGTTTTCGGTTAAGGAAGAGAAACTTTTAACGCTTAGCTACCAAAGTGTAGATGGATGGGATTCGATTGGCCATATGAGGATGATAGCTGAGCTGGAAGAGATTTTTGATATTATGATAGAAACGAATGATATTCTGGATTTTAGTTCTTATGTAAAAGGATTTGAAATATTAAAGAAATATGGCGTTGCATTGTAAATTGTTAAGCGGTAAAACAGCTGTAATAACAGGCTGCAACAGAGGGATTGGAAAAGCAATTTTAGAAAGTTATGCCGCAAATGGTGCTGATGTTTTTGCTTGCGTTCGTAAAGAAAGTGCTCAGTTCACTAAATTTATTAATCGACTTACTGAAAAACATGCTGTAAATATAATTCCGCTTTATTTTGATGCTCGTAACATGGATGAAATGAAAAATGTGGTTCATCAAATTAAAGACTCTAAAAAAAAGATTGATGTATTGGTAAATAACGCGGGGATTGGATATAATGCGTTGTTTCAAATGTCGGCGTTGGATAAGGTGAAAGAAGTTTTTGATGTTAATTTTATTGCTCCGTTTGTGTTTACGCAGTATCTTATAAAATTAATGGTAAAACAAAAATCGGGAAACATTATAACAATTTCATCTACAGCTGGCATTGATTGTAATGATGGCAAATCGGTATATGGGGCTTCGAAAGCAGCCTTAATTTGTATGACAAAGGTTATTGCTTCGGAATTAAAATCGGAAGGGATAAGAGCCAATTCAATTGCCCCGGGATTAACGGATACTGATATGTTGTTATGTTTGCCCAAAGAGTTTATTTTAGATGCCAGTTCTTCACCGGATTTAAATAGAATTGCAAAGCCATCAGAAATAGCTGATACGGCTGTGTTTTTAGCCTCGGAACTTTCGGCTCATATTTCGGGGCAGGTTATAAGAGTAGATGGGGGTGTGAAATAGACTTATTGTAATTTATAAAAAAGAGGTTGGAAAAAAGAATAGAACATATTAAAAATTGCGAAAAGATATCGGCTCGTATGCGTATAAATTCGCTTAAGATGGCGCTTTTGGCCGGGCAGAACGGTGCTCACGTTGGTGGATGTTTATGCATCATTGAAATTATGGCCACACTTTATGGGAGCATTTTAAACTTTAAACCAGATAAACCAACATGGAAAAACAGGGATAGGTTTATTTTAAGTAAAGGGCATGGCTCAATGTCATTTTATGCTGCTTTGGAGGCAGTAGGAATTATAACAGAAGAAAAACTATTTACTTTTTCGCAAAATGGAGGCGAGCTGCCGTGTACATCGCATTTGGTACCTGAATTGGGGATGGAGTTTTCGAATGGAACGTTGGGCTTTGGTTTAACTTATAGTGTTGGCTTGGCTTTGGCATCTATAAAAACTAATAACCCATATAATGTGTATGTGTTATTGGGAGATGGAGAATGTAACGAAGGATCTATTTGGGAGGCAGCCATGTCGGCACCACATTTAAAATTATCGAACCTAACTGTAATTATAGATTTGAATTCGATGCAGTCGGATGGCAAAGCAAGTGATGTGTTAGATATTAGACTTGAAAATATGTGGAAAGGGTTTGGCTGGGAAGTTATAAAAGTAGATGATGGCCATAATGTTGGCGAACTTTTGGATGCATTTACTCAACCACGCATTGAAGGAACGCCGCGCGTAATAATTGCACCAACCGTAAAAGGGAAAGGAGTTTCTTTTATGGAAAATAATAACGAGTGGCATCATGGTGTGCTTTCAAAAGAGTTATATGATAAGGCTATGCAAGAAGTATCTCAACAAAGTGCTACTATATGATACAGTATAATTCTACCAATATTAGAGTGTGGTCGTTACTTGGGCAATCGCGCGCTTTTGGTAACGCGCTGTTAGAAATAGCTAAGGAAAACAAAAAAATTATGGCTGTTACCAGTGACCTTGCCAAAGTTGCGGGGCTAGACCGTTTTGGAAAAGCATTTCCTGATAGATTGATAAATACAGGGATAGCCGAACAAAATATGGTTGGTATAGCAGCTGCACTGGCTACTGAAGAGTTGATTCCGTTTGCTATTTCGTTTGCAAGTTTTTCTACCATGCGAGCCTGCGAACCCAGCAGGCATTTTTTGGGTTACATGCAACGAAATGTAAAATTGATTGGAATTAGTTCGGGCTTTGCTACGGGGATTTTTGGGAACACCCATTATTGCAAAGAAGATTTTGCGATAATGAGAGCTATATCAGGCATTGTAATTCTTTCTCCGGCCGATTGCACTGAACTTGTAAAAGCAATAGAAGCAGCTGTAAATTATAATGGCCCTGTTTATATTAGACTTACCGGGCAAATGAATAACCCCATTGTGTACAAAGATGATTATGCGTTTGAAATAGGAAAAGCAATAAAACTTAAAAGCGGAGATGATATTACAATTGTTGCTACGGGGTCGATGGTTTGTAATTCCCTAAAGGCAGCTGAACTATTGGAGCAAAAAGGCATCAAGGTTTCGGTAATTGATATGCATACAATTAAGCCGTTGGATACAGCTATTATTGATAATGAGATACGTTCGTCAAAATTAATTGTATCGGTTGAAGAGCATAGTAAAATTGGCGGGCTAGGAGGGGCGATAGCCGAGCATTTGAGTGAGCTGAAACAACACCCTGTATTATTACGATTAGGGATTGAAGATGAGTTTCAGAATGCCGGAAACTATTTATACATGCTGGAGCAGAACCATTTACTGCCGGAGCAAATTGCAGCAAACATTTTGGAAAAATATTTGCTTTTAAATTAATCTTCCACCGCCATGTTGCTATCTGAAATAAAAAACAAGGCGAATAAAATAGCCATTATTACAGATGATGATATAATTGTTAGCTATGATGAGATTAACAGTTTTGCTGAAACAATAAATAAAATTATTAAACAACGCTGCCTGGTATTTTGTTTGTTGCAAAATACGACTGGGTCCTTATGCGGATATGTTTCTTTTATATCCAATTCTATTGTTCCGGCTATGCTTGATTCAAACATAGCCAGCGGTTTTTTGGAAGAACTAATTAAAACATACAAGCCAACCTATTTGTGGTTGCCCGATAATCGTGTAAATGAATTTGCAAATTATGAGGTTGTTTTTTCGAAATACAATTACTCATTAGTGAAGTTGGAGGGAAAAAATATTTTTGCTTTACACCCTGATTTGGCGATGCTATTAACAACATCGGGCAGTACAGGAAGTTTGAAATTTGTGAGAATAAGTTATGAAAACGTAAAGGCAAACGCAGAATCGATTTCAGCTTATTTATCAATTGATGAACATGAGCGTCCTATAACTACTTTACCCATGTGTTATTCATTTGGATTATCTATTATTAATAGTCATATACTAAAGGGAGCAACCATTCTTTTAACGCAGAAAACATTGTTTGAAAAAGATTTTTGGACGTTTTTGAAAAACCAAAAGGCAAGTTCATTGTCGGGGGTTACTTATACGTTTCAAATGCTGAAAAAACTTAAACTATCGCAAATGGATTTGCCATCGTTAAAAACACTAACGCAAGCCGGTGGCAGGTTGCATGATGATTTGAATAAAGAGATTTCGGAATATGCTATGAATGGCGGCAAACAATTTTTTGTGATGTATGGTCAAACAGAAGCTACGGCACGTATGAGTTATTTGCCTGCACACCACTCCATATCAAAATTAGGAAGCATAGGTGTTGCTATACCGGGGGGTGAGTTTAGTTTGATTGATGATAAGGGAAATTTGATTGACGAGCCAAACATTGTTGGCGAATTGGTGTATAAAGGAAAAAATGTGTCGATGGGTTATGCAATTTTTGGTGGGGATTTGAAAAAGGGAGATGAAAATAATGGAGTTTTGTTTACGGGAGATTTAGCGAAAAAAGACGCAGACGGTTTTTATTATATTGTTGGAAGAAAAACAAGATTTATAAAAATATATGGTAACCGGGTAAACCTTGACGAAACAGAAAGCCTGTTGGCGAAAACCATATATGAGTGTGCTTGTACGGGACAAGATGATAATATGGTTATTTATATAACGGATAAAACAAGGTTGATTGAAATACAAAATTACGTGGCTACAAAAACAGGCATTCATAAAACGGCATTTAGTGTAAGATACTGTGAAGAAATACCAAAGAATGCTGCGGGAAAAATTGTATATTCTAGATTGGAAACTATATGAACATAGCCGAAGTTATAGACACCCAGCCATATTCATTAAACAAAAACGAGAAAGAAAAACTTTTTAGTTTGCTCCTTACCGCCTTATCACAACATCATTATGTTAATTGCGAACCGTATCGAAAAATGATGAGTAGTGTTGGGTACGACTTTGAAAAAAAATATTTACATAGTGATTTACCGTTTCTGCCGGTGCA
Organism: Bacteroidia bacterium; assembly: GCA_035484495.1. GTDB lineage: Bacteria > Bacteroidota > Bacteroidia > B-17B0 > Aurantibacillaceae > PALSA-968. The sequence continues at coordinate 8,438 of DATHOW010000061.1, forward strand.
ATTATTTAAGACTAATGAGTTGTATAGCACAGCCAAAGAAAAAATTGTAAAAACACTTTCCTCGTCAGGCACATCGGGGCAAAAGAAAACGATGGTGTTTCTGGATAAAGAAAATGCGGCAAACCAAACAAAAGTTCTTGCTAAAATTGTGTCTTCATTTATTGGACCTAAACGTGTTCCGATGATTATCATCGAATCGGAAAGCGTTATTAATAACCGAAATAATTTATCGGCGAGTGCTGTAAGTATATTGGGGTTTTCGTTATTTGGGTCGAAAAAAATATATGCCTTAAATGAACGAATGGAATTGAATGTGGAACAATTGCAAACTTTTATAGAACAACATAAAGGAGAACGCATTTTTATATTTGGTTTAACATTTATGGTGTACCACTACTTTTGTAAAGAGCTTGAACGATTGGGTATAAAATTAGATTTAGCTGATGCAATTTTAATTCATGGAGGCGGATGGAAAAAATTGGAAAGAGAATCTGTTTCGGCAAAAGAATTTAAAGAAAAATTAAATGATGTTTGTAGTGTAAAAAATGTACATGACTATTATGGAATGGTAGAACAAACAGGCAGCATTTATCTGGAATGTGAATTAGGACATCTTCATGCTTCTGTTTTTTCTGATATTATTATTAGGCGTGCTCAGGATTTTTCGATTGCCAATGTGGGTGAAGAAGGCATTATACAAGTACTATCCTTATTGCCCACAAGTTACCCGGGGCATTCGTTACTTACTGAAGATAAAGGTGTTTTGCTTGGCGAAGACAACTGCGCTTGCGGTAGGTTAGGAAAGTATTTTAAAATGACGGGGCGATTAAAGCATGCAGAAATAAGAGGTTGCAGCGATACTTATGAAGAATCAATTAAATAATATAGAATTTATTTTTCCGACAGAGCCCGATTTAGAAGGTTTTGTTCAAAGGAGCGCGGAAGAACCTTTCTCGGAAAATGCCATTGCATTTTTGAATGCCCTATCCGGCATTTTGAAGAATGAACCGAAAATAAATTATTTTCCTGAAATAGCGACGTTTGCTTTTTTTTGCAGAAAAGCAAATGTACTTCAACTCAAAAAAAAATATTATCCGCAAAATAATATACGAAAGGGGAGAGGTGTTGCATTTCATATTACACCTTCGAATGTGCCTGTAAATTTTGCTTATTCATTAGTATCGGGAATTTTATCAGGGAATTTAAATATTGTTAGATTGCCTTCAAAAAAATTTGAACAGATAGAAATTATTTGTAATGCTATTGATACGCTTTACAGCAAACCCGAATTTCAATTATTTGCTCAACGAATACTACTGATTCGTTATGATAAACAAAACGCGGCTACTGCCTACTTTTCTTCTATTTGTGATGCGCGAATAATTTGGGGTGGGGATTTAGCTGTTAAAGAAATAAAGAAAAACAACTTAGCTGTTACAGCAATTGACGTAACTTTTGCAGATAAATATTCGATATGTGTTATTAATGCTGATAGTTATATTGATGAAAGCTCTCCCGAAAAAATAGCTGAGGCATTTTACAACGATACATTTTTGTTTGACCAAAACGCGTGTACATCGCCACATTTAATTGTATGGTTGGGGCTTGATAAAAATGTTGCGGAAGCTAAACGGATTTTTTGGAATAATTTATATGATTTGGTTAAGGAGCGATATTATTTTCAATCTCATTCGGCCATAGATAAACTGACAACTTTTTATACGCAGGCAATTTATTTAGAAGGGATAAAAAAAACAAGCATGCCTGATAACCTTATTTGGCGGGTTGAATTAGCTGAACTAACAGAGGGGATTGCCAATTACCGATGTAGTTGCGGTTACTTTGCAGAATATAAAGCGACTTCATTATCCGAACTTTATAAACTTGTTGAAGGAAAACAGCAAACCATTGCTTATTATGGAATTAAGAAGGAAGAGTTGATGCAATTTAGTGTGCAAAAAAAATCGGACGAAATGGATAGAATCATTCCTATTGGTAAAACGGCTGAGTTTTCGCTTACTTGGGATGGATATAATTTGATTGATATGCTATCTGATCAATTGTAAATGAAAACAAAAAACCACTATTAAAGTGGCTGTTTTGTTTTCAAATATTTTACTTAGAATATTTGTCTTTTCTACCTGATATCTTTTTTCTTATTAATGTCGGGGTTTTTAGGTAGGTTTTTAGTGATTACTTTTTTTAGTGCTGCATCTTGTGTGGCGTACTCTTTGGTTAAATCATCTATCGATTCTAAATGGGTTGAGTTTGGTTTAGACTCCATG
>DATHOW010000062.1:0-3542 GCA_035484495.1 Bacteroidia bacterium
AAGGGGCACAGTTTTTCTGTGCCAATAATATTACTGATAAAGTTACGATGCGAAAGCATAACTCCTTTAGGGTTACCTGTGGTGCCTGAAGTATAAATAATGGTTGCCAAATCATCCGGTTTTATAATTGCTTTAATTTCTTCCAGTTTTGCTTCCTGTGGTTTGCTTTTTCCAATAGTAATTAAATCATGAATAGAACGTACACCTTCAACTTTAGAAAAAGTAAAAATTTCTTTTACGGTAGAGCCGTCGCAAGCTAGTTTTACTTTATGATACATATCGGCATTAGACACAAAAAAGTACTGTATTTGTGCATCGGTAATGACAAACTTCAAATCATGGTCGCTAATGGTAGGATATAATGGTGTGTTGATAGAAGCTGTTTGCAAGCAAGCATGGTCGACAAAATTCCACTCGGGGCGGTTGTTGGAAATTAATCCGATTTTATCGCCAGATTTTATGCCTAAATCGATAAAAGCATAACTTAAATAGTTTACAGTATCAATATATTCTTGTGTGCCATATTTGCGCCAAGTGCCGTTTTCTTTAGCGGCAAGGGCATCATCTTTTAAAGGCATTTGCTTTAAATCGGCTAGTAAATCAAAAAGTCTAGAATTTTCTGTCATAGTTAAAATGTATTATGCGTGCATAAAAATAATATATATTTGTAATACGCAAAATAATTAAGATGAATTTAGGAAAAAACATTACCGATCTGTTAAAAATTGAGTTCCCTATTATTATGGCCCCTATGTTTTTGGTAAGTAACGAAGCCATGATGAAAGCCGGAATGCAAGCAGGGGTTATGGCTACTTTTCCTACCCTAAATTATCGAAAAGAGGGCGAATTAGATGCTCTTTTAAAAACACTAGCTGCCGTTAAAACACAAAATGTAACAGGTAATTATGGGGTTAATTTAATAGTACAAAAATCGAACCCCTTATATGTAAAGCATTTAAAAACTTGTGTTGAAAACAAAGTGCCTTTTTATATTACCTCATTAGGGAGTCCTAAAGATGTGATAGCAGCAGCACATGCTTACGGCGCTAAAGTTTTTTGCGACGTTACCAATATAGAACACGCAAAAAAATGTTACGATCTTAATTGCGATGGATTTATTGCTGTTGGGCAAGGTGCAGGTGGGCATGCCGGGCCAAATCCGCTCCAAGTTTTAGTTCCCGCTTTAAAAGCCGCATTTCCTGACAAGCCTATTATTGCTGCTGGCGGTATAGTTAGTGGTGCAGGCGTTTTATCGGTACAAGTTATTGGTGCATCGGCGGTATCAATTGGTACCCGCTTTATTGCCAGTAAAGAGGCTACTGTAAACCAAGCCTATAAAGATGCTATTGTAAATGCACACATGGATGACATTGTGATGACTACCAAATTATCCGGTACACCTTGTACCATTATTGACACGCCCGAAGCAAAAAAAATGGGCTACACTCAAAATTGGTTTGAACGGGCAATGAGCAACAACCCGCGTACTAAAAAATGGTTTAAAATGTTTGTGCAGGTGCGTGGCATGAAAAAATTGGAACAATCGGTTTTACCCAATAACTACGAAACCCTTTGGTGCGCAGGTAAATCATCGGAATTGATACATGATATTAAATCCTGTCAGGAAATTATTACCGAAATAAAAACCGAATACAAACAAAAGTTAGACGAGTTGAAAAGCTTGTAGGTCTGCTATCTGACTAGCTCCTAGCCTCCCTTCCCCCCTATTTTATTTAATTAAATCAAGTCTTTTAAGTAATCTATTTTACTATTATCTTCGTGTGCTTAAAATTTTGACTGAATTATGATGAACGCCAACCAAATACGCCAAACATTTTTAGATTTTTTTCAATCTAAAGGGCATCAAATTGTACCTTCTGCACCTATGGTGGTTAAAAACGACCCTACCCTAATGTTTAACAACAGTGGCATGGCACCGTTTAAAGATTTGTTTTTAGGTAATGCCCCAATAAAATATCCTCGTGTGGCAGATACACAAAAGTGTTTGCGCGTTAGCGGTAAGCATAACGATTTAGAAGAGGTTGGTGTTGACACTTACCACCACACCATGTTTGAAATGCTTGGTAACTGGAGCTTTGGCGATTATTTTAAAAAAGAAGCCATTACCTGGGCTTGGGAACTTTTAACCGATGTTTATAAAATTGACAAAAATCGTTTATATGTTACCGTGTTTGAAGGCAGCGCAGATGATAAGCTGGCTTTTGACCAAGAGGCATATGATATTTGGAAACAATTTATACCTGAAGACCGCATTTTACGTGGCAACAAAAAAGATAATTTTTGGGAGATGGGCGACCAGGGCCCTTGTGGGCCTTGCAGCGAAATACATTGCGATATGCGTTCTGATGAAGAGCGTAAAAAACAAGACGGTAAAATATTAGTAAACGCAAGTCACCCACAGGTTATTGAAATTTGGAACAATGTGTTTATGGAGTTTGAACGTAAGGCAGATGGCTCTTTACACAAATTACCAAAACAACATGTAGATACAGGCATGGGCTTTGAGCGCCTTTGCATGGTGTTGCAAAACAAACAGTCTACTTATGATACCGATGTGTTTACTGCACTTATTGAAAAAGTAGAAAACCTTTGTAACCACCATTATAAACCACATGACGAGGCTAATCATAAATCGCAACAGGTTTTAAATATTGCTATGCGTGTTATAGTTGATCATATACGCGCTATATCTTTTTCTATTGCCGATGGGCAATTACCAAGCAACACAGGTGCAGGTTACGTTATTCGCAGGATTTTACGCCGTGCTATTCGTTATGGTTATCAATCATTAGGATTGAAAGAACCTTTTATGTATCGTTTGGTACCAGTGTTGGCAAACCATATGGGGCAGGCCTTTCCGGAATTAGTATCACAAAAATTACTGATTGAAAAAGTAATTAAAGAAGAAGAAACTTCGTTTTATAAAACACTTGATATTGGTTTACGCCGTATAGACAATATTTGTTTAGATATTGTAAATAATAACAAGAAAAAAGAAATTGAAGGCAAAGTAGTATTTGAGTTATACGATACATTTGGCTTTCCGCTTGATTTAACTTCGTTAATTGTGCGTGGTTATGGTTTATCCATCAACGAAAAAGAATTTGACGCTTGTTTAGATGAACAAAAAAATCGTTCGCGTGCCGCTACACAAGTAAATACAGATGACTGGGTTTATACAGCCGTACAGTGGAATACTGATAAAGGCAGAGAAGTAAAATTTATTGGTTATGAAGAAACTGATGCCGAGTGTTACATTACGCGTTACCGTAAAGTAAAAGCTAAAAACAAAGAACAGTTTCAGTTAGTTCTTAACGTAACACCTTTTTATGCGGAAAGCGGCGGACAGGTAGGCGATTCGGGCGTTTTAATTAGTGCCAACGAAAAAATGATTATTACCGATACTAAGAAAGAAAATGGCATTACTATACATTTTACAGATAAGTTACCCGAAAACATTTCATCGTCGTTTATGGCGCACGTTGATAAAGCTAGGCGTACATTAATTGCAAACAACCATA
>DATHOW010000063.1:0-17937 GCA_035484495.1 Bacteroidia bacterium
GCAGTTTGTGCTTGGGTTTTAACGCCGCTATCGGCACCCGCTTCGGGCATATCGATATGGATTTTTTTACCGGGCTCGAACACGTTTACAATTACCAAGCCAATGCTTAAGGCAATTAAAGTTGCTGTGGTAAAATAAACGAGGGTTTTTATGCCCATGCGCCCCACGGTTTTAAAATCGCCGATTTTGGCTACCCCCACCACCAGTACCGAAAATACTAGGGGTGCGATAATCATTTTAATGAGTCGTAGAAAAATATCGCTTAGTAAAGAATAAGGAGATGAGGCATCCTTTTTTTGTTGCTTCTCATCTCTATCAAGTTGCTTGGCTAAAAATTGTTGTTGTTTTTGGGGCAGCGAAGAATTAGCTGTAACAACATTTTGTTTTATATCGGCAAAGGTGCTTGTGTAATTTTTATTGATAATTGCGCCTACCAAAACGCCCAGCAACATTGCAATAAGAATAGAGAAAATAAGGGCGTTTTTTTTTATCATTTTCGTTTTACTTTAGATTCCTTCATCCCTAATTTTTTTCCGTTTTTACGAAATTCTTTTTTGGCAGCTCTCTTTTGTTTTCTAAGCAATGCCTGATCTTCTTTCGCTAATTTTTTACTGGTTGCGTGTGTGGCCTTATGCGTTTTAGAATCTACATTGGGGTTAAAAGCATCGCGGTGTTTTTTGCGCCCAAAACGCTTCCACATTTTTTTATGCTCGGGTGTTTCACTAAAGTTTTGAGCAAACATAGGCTTTGCAGCTATTCCGAAAAGGATAACCAAAACCCAGAAAATATTTCTTCGTACTTTATTCATTGTTATTTCATGTTTGTAAACTGTAGTGGTTGCTCGTAATCTTTGCTACGCAAAAGAGCTATCACAGCTTGCAAATCATCAATTTTTTTAGCGCTTACACGTATAATGTCGTCCATTATTTGCGAAGTAACTTTAAGTTTAGCCGCTTTTATATCTGCATTTATTTTACGGCAAGTTTCTTTCTCTAAACCGTTTTTTACTTTCAATTCTTTTTTAATAAACATACCCGATGGGTAATATTCTTTACTATCATCTAAGCAACGGGGGTCTAGTTTTTGTTTCATCATACGACTGCGCAACACATCAACTATCGAATCTAAACGCATGTCATTCTCTGTTGTTATGTTAATGGCATAGTTTTTTTTATCTAAATCAATTTCGGTTTTTGAATCCTTAAAATCAAATCGCGTAATAATCTCTTTACGCGCCACATTTATGGCGTTATCAAGCAACTGAATATCGGCTTTGCTGGCTATATCAAAAGATGGCATGGTACTAATTTTGCACTAAATATAATACATTGTTTCTACCCATAAATACAAAGCTTTTATTAAATTTGCTACTCATTTTTAATTTGTATGGAAAAAGAATATTTTGCCCACCCCACCGCTATTGTTGATGAGGGCTGTACTATAGGCAAAGGCACTAAAATATGGCACTTTAGCCATGTTATGCCTAATTGTACGCTTGGCGAGGGTTGTAATTTGGGGCAAAATGTAGTGGTGTTGCCAGAGGTGGTACTGGGTAAAAATGTTAAAGTGCAAAACAATGTATCTATTTATACCGGGGTAATTTGTGATGATGATGTGTTTTTGGGTCCGTCGATGGTGTTTACTAATGTAATTAACCCACGCAGTGCCATTATACGCAAAAACGAGTACGCCAAAACCCATGTGGGTAAAGGTGCCAGCATAGGCGCTAATGCTACTATTGTTTGCGGACACGATATTGGAGCCTACGCTTTTATTGGCGCAGGCGCGGTGGTTACTAAAACGGTACCTCCGTATGCGTTGGTAGTAGGTAACCCTGCCCGACAACTGGGTTGGATTAGCGAATATGGGCATCGTTTAGAATTTGATAAAGATGGATTTGCTATTTGCAAAGAGAGCAAAGCAAAATATAAATTAGACAACGGGGCGGTTACAAAACTATGAGTAAGATAAAATTTGCGGTTATTGGTCAGGGGCATATTGGCAAACGCCATGCCGAAATGGTGCGCCGTAATACGCAATGCGAGCTTGTGGCTGTTTGTGATGCTTTACCGAAAGAAAAATTAGGCTTAGAAAATCTGCCAGAAAAATTTTATACCAGCATTGATGATTTGCTAAAAGCTCATCCTGATTTAGATGTGGTAAATGTATGTACACCCAATGGTTTGCATGCCGAACACGCATTAAAATGTTTAGAGGCCGGTAAAAATGTAGTGGTTGAAAAACCAATGGCACTTACTAAAGCTGATTGCGAAAAAGTGATTTATGCGGCGTTACACAACCGTAAAACGGTTTTTTGTGTAATGCAAAATCGTTACTCGCCACCTTCGGTTTGGTTAAAAGAAATTATAGATAATAAAACACTGGGCGATATTTATATGGTGCAGTTAAACTGTTATTGGAACCGCGATGAGCGCTATTATAAAAAAGGTGGCTGGAAAGGCACACAAGATTTAGACGGCGGTACTTTATTTACCCAGTTTTCGCATTGGGTTGATATTATGTATTGGCTGTTTGGCGATATAAAAAACATACAAGCTAAGTTTGCTGATTTTAATCACACAAACTCTACCGCTTTTGAAGATAGCGGTTTTGTAAGTTTTGATTTTGTAGATGGTGGCATGGGTAGTATAAATTACTCAACCGCTGTGTGGGATAAAAATTTAGAATCGTCGTTGACTATTGTAGGCAGTAATGGCAGCATTAAAGTTGGCGGGCAGTATATGGATGTGGTTGATGTTTGCAACATTAAAGATTATGTTATGCCACCGTTGGCAGAAACCAACCCGGCAAATGATTATGGAGCTTACAAAGGCTCAGCCAACAACCACCACAACGTAATTGAAAACGTGATAAACACCTTAACCGGAAAAAATAAAATTACTACCAATGCCTTAGAGGGTTTAAAGGTTGTTGATATTATTGAGCGGATTTACGCACTACGCCCGGAATCTGTAATTAAAACAAATCATAAAATTGTAACTACTAAAATTTAAACTTGTGCTTATGAGCATCTACGATAAAATAATTAAGAAAGACGCTAAAATTGCCGTTATTGGTTTAGGATACGTTGGTTTACCTATTGCTTTAGCTTTTGCAAAAAAAGTAAAAGTAATTGGGTTTGACATACACGAAGGACGTGTAAACATGATGAAGAAGGGCATTGACCCAAGCAACGAACTTAGTAAAGAAGATTTTAAAAACTCGGATATACAGTTTACCCATAAGCTGGAAGATTTAAAAACAGCTAACTTTTTTATTGTAGCTGTGCCAACCCCAATTGATGAACACAACTTACCCGATTTAAAACCACTTATTGGTGCATCAACAACAGTTGGTAAAGTTTTAAAGAAAGGCGATTACGTAGTATATGAATCAACCGTGTACCCTGGTTGTACAGAGGAGGATTGCATTCCGGTTTTAGAAAAACATTCGGGATTAAAATTTATAAAAGATTTTAAAGTGGGTTACTCGCCCGAGCGAATAAACCCGGGCGATAGAGAACATACAATTACAAAAATTTTAAAAGTGGTATCTGGCTGCGATAAAGAAAGCTTAGATAACATTGCTAAAGTATACGAAATTATTGTTGAGCCTGGCACACACAAAGCGGCATCGATAAAAGTAGCCGAGGCTGCAAAAATTATTGAAAACACACAGCGCGATGTAAACATTGCGCTGATGAATGAGCTTTCTATTATTTTTTCTCGTATGGGCATAAACACATACGATGTGTTAGAGGCTGCAGGAACTAAATGGAATTTCTTGAAATTCTTCCCTGGTTTAGTTGGTGGGCACTGTATTGGTGTTGACCCTTATTACTTAACCTACAAAGCAGAATCGCTTGGGTACCACGCCCGAGTTATTAATAGCGGACGTTATGTTAACGATAGCATGGGCTTTTACATTGCAAAAAATTTGGTGAAGAAAATTAGCTCGCAAGGTAAAAACATTTCTAAAAGTAAAGTGCTTGTAATGGGTGCCACTTTTAAAGAAGATGTAAGCGATATACGTAATAGCAAAGTGGCCGATATTGTAAAAGAATTGAAATCGTTTAGCGTTAAGGTTGATGTGGTTGACCCGCACGCTGATAGCGATGAATTAAAACACGAATATGGTTTTGGTTTAAGCAAAATTGCTAAAGGCTATGATGGTGTTATTGTGGCTGTAAACCATAAAGAGTATAAAACACTTGATGAAAAATATTTTAAATCGGTGCTGGCAACTAAGGGGGTGTTGGTTGATGTTAAGGGCATGTACCGTGGTAAAATGAAAGGTTTAATTTATTGGAGTTTATAATTTTAAAAGCATATCAACATGAAAGTTTTAATTACAGGAGGTGCAGGTTTTATAGGTTCTCACGTGGTGAGATTATTTGTAAACAAATATCCAAATTATCAAATTTATAATTTAGATAAACTTACCTACGCAGGTAACTTAGCTAACTTAACCGATATTGAAAATAAACCCAATTACACATTTGTAAAAGGTGATATTGTTGATGCCGATTTTATTAATAAGCTTTTTGCCGAGCATAAATTTAATGCTGTAATACATTTAGCTGCCGAAAGTCATGTTGATAGAAGCATAACACACCCATTAGAGTTTGTTTACACCAACGTAATTGGTACTGTTAATTTATTAAACGCTGCTAAAGAACAGTTTAAAAAAGATGCCGCATCGTTTACGCGTTTTTACCATGTGAGTACAGATGAAGTTTACGGCACACTGGGCGATACAGGTTTGTTTACCGAAACAACTGCTTACGACCCACATAGTCCTTACTCGGCATCAAAAGCAAGCTCAGATCATTTTGTGAGGGCTTACCACGATACGTATAAATTCCCGGCAGTTATATCTAACTGCTCAAACAATTATGGGCCGTTTCATTTTCCTGAAAAATTAATTCCGCTTTGTATTAATAATATTAAAAACAATAAACCATTGCCTATATACGGCAAAGGCGAAAACATACGCGATTGGCTTTTTGTAGAAGACCATGCACGTGCTATTGATGTTATTTTCCATACAGCTAAAGAAGGAACTACATACAACATTGGCGGACATAACGAGTGGACTAACATTGATGTTATACGCTTGCTTTGCCGCATTATGGATAAGAAACTAAAGCGTGCTGAAGGAACAAACGAAAAACTGATAAGCTTTGTAAAAGACCGTGCCGGACACGATTTGCGTTACGCTATCGACTCTACCAAACTACAAAACGAGTTAGGTTGGAAACCAAGTTTACAATTTGAAGAAGGTTTAGAAAAAACGGTAGATTGGTACTTAGCTAACGAAGAGTGGTTGACTAATGTAACATCAGGAGCTTATGCTAATTACTACGAAGGGCAATATGTAAAGAGATAGTTTTTGGTGTTGTTAAATCCTATGGAGTGGATATTATGATAGACTTTGCCATAGAAACTAAAGTCATTAATAAGTTTGTTACAAAAAACAAACAAGAGAGATATTTAGGTTTTATTCAAGCAGACAAGACACGTTCAAAATTTATTGATGAATTATCTCACGGACAAACGTTCGAGGATAAACTTTTTCAAGTTATAGAAGGACTTGAAACCGACATTATTAAAGCTGCATTTAAAAAACTTGGCGTAAAAGATTGTTACATAATTTCTGAAAATAAAGCCATTGATGGACAACGCCTTGGCATCCAAGAAACATTAAATAATGCTCTTTCGCCTTGGTCGGACACTTTTACTTTAATTGTTTTTGGTGACGCTCAAATTATTTATAGAGAGCACGATGGACTTAAGAATAAATGGATTAGTAAAGTGTAATTCGCTCCGCAGTATTTGCAATTTTGCGGCAACAAACCAATAAGTTTTAGTAAAATTTATTCGCAAATAAAGATTTCTCAGTCATTCTTCCTTCGAAATGACAAAAGATAATGAAAACCTACATTACTCAACAACAGCAACTTTAATCACCGCTCTTTTTAGATAAGGCAAATACGCGGGTAATGTTAAAGCCTATGCGTACGCCAGCGCTGTTCCAACTATTGGTGGTGGTCATTAGGTAACTGTTTTCTAAAATACCAAATGAGTTGGTGGCAAATATTTGAAATACGTGTCCGCCTGTTTCAACTTCCCAACCAATGCCCATTGAGTTGTAATATTTAACTCCGGTAGCTGCATAATCTGTATTTAAACGATAGGCATATTCAAAAATAATGGCTTGACGTTTGTTATATTTTACGCGGGCAACCCCGGTAAGTAAATAGCAATCGTTTTTCTTAAGTCCGTTAACATCGCCTACTAAATTGTAGTGTACATAAGCAGGTGCTATTTGTAAAGATAACCAAGGGGTAACTTTGCAAGCAATAATTGCTTCGTTTACAAACGATACTCTATCGCCTACACTTTGATAAAATTCGATTGGAACGCCGGTAGCTTGCTTATTAAATGTATGATAAACTCCACCAAAATACGTTATAGAAAAAGGGAAACCATGTTTTACCTGACGTACAATTTTCCATTTAAAAAAACCTTCGGCCGTTTTGTTTTCTATACATCTGGCAGCACCAACCATCCAACGGCCATCGTGGCTATACTCTAAACTAAGCATTAAGTTTGCAGGGCCATCTATGCCCCAAGCGTTATTAGCACCTGAGTTAAGAGGGCCAAAACGGTGCGAAATGCGAAAATCTAAACAACGGCGACCTAATATTTCGGATGTATGAAAGTTAATGTTACGGGTTGATTTAAAGGTAGAAGGCACATACTCTTTTTGTGGTTTATCATCTACCAGGCTTAATAAATCGGGCTCGCCAGAATTAGAAGATGGTACAGTAGCAGTTGGCACAGGTTGTTCATCTTTTTTAGGTTCTTCTACAACAGGCTTTACTTCCTCAACAGGTTTTGGAGTTTCGGCTACTGAATTATCAAATGGAATTTTTAAATCTTGTCCAACTACAATGCCTTTACTAGCACCAGGATTTTCTTTTAAAATAGTGTTTACATCGGTGCCATAAATTTTTGCAATGCCATATAAACTTTGTGCATGGGCAATTTTATGCAAATAATATTTTTTACCGTTTATAGTGGTAATGTTTTTACTTTTTGCCGAAACCGGAGCCTGCGCGTATGTGGCAGCTGTGTAGGTTAAACAAAGAACAAAAAACGACAAGCGAACTAATTTCTTGTTGAAATTAAAAATAATTGATTTCATAATTTAGCTAAGAAAATGTGTGTGTTAAATTAATTATTACGAGCCCCATGAAGAATCCAGTTTCTTAAAATAAGCGTTTCACACGGTGTTAGTGCGGGATTGCCCGGTACCGGCATTACGTGAGCTCCGGTTCCATTGATATCAGCCCAAGCGGTAGAGCCTGATAAACCGCCCGCGCAAGCAGGGGCTATACCTGTGCCACGAGGGCCAGAATAAATTGTATAATCAACCGGGCTGGTTGTGTTGCCTGCAGAGTGACATCCACTAACAGCACATTTAGATGCTATAATTGGAGCTATATTTACGCTATAAGAAATAGCCGTATTTGTATCTACTACCATACAAGGTGGTGTTACTGGTACATTTTTAGCATTTATATTTTCCCAGTTATGCCAGTAACATGAGGAAAGTGTTATTGCCAAAACCGCAATAACCAACGAAGTTTTATGTTTTGTTTTCATGAGTTCTTTATTGCTTGTTTTGTTTGTTGTAGCTATACTTACGTTGTATTTCGTTTTTTAGATTAGGGACGAATACAAAAGTAAAAACTAAAAGCGTCTTACCTTAAATAAGACGCTTTTTTTAACCAACTAGTTGCCTAAAATATTAGTAAACCATTAATTTTTGAGTGCTTTGTTGCCCGTTTACGCTAAGTTTTACCATATACATGCCGTTTGCAAGACCACTAGGTAAATGTACATCGTTAGCTTGTACACCAACTTCTTGTGTTTCGTTTAACAAATCAGCCACTAAATCACCATTTAAGTTAAAAAGTTTAACCGAAACTGCGCCACGCTCTCTTAACGTATAAGTAATCCGTAGGTTATCGGTTGCCGGGTTAGGGAATAAGCTAAGTGCATTAACATTTTCAGCATGATTTTCTATTCCAGTTGTGTTAGGTGTTAAAGTGATAGTTGTTACAGCAGATACTTTGTCTCCGCTTGTATTTCCATCGCCATTGCAACCAAGCACATTAGCACAAATATAACCTGTGCCGCTTGCAGGGGCAGTCCATTTAAAAGCAAACGGAGTAGTTGTAGAGCGGCTTGTATGAAGTGCACAAGATGGATATGGGGCATTTGCTGTTGCCGAAGTAATTTGTGTATTAACGCCAACAGCAGCGCCAAAAGTTCCGAAATTTGCTACTGAAGCTGTTGCTGCGCTTAATGAGTTTATAATTTCGGCGTTAAAACCAAATCTTGAATAACTACTACCCGTAGGAGTTATTGTAATTGTGTATGATGTACTTGGAATATAGGTGCGATTACTGCCACTGCCACCAAAAGCAGGAGAAGAAGTTACAGCTAAAGTTGGAACTGATGAACCACCGCTATGACAGCCCGAGCACTGGCCTGTAGTGGTTGGGCCACCATCGACAGGAGAGCCCGAATAATTTGAAATACCACTGCTATTAATAACTGTAGAGGCTGATAGCATTAATATAGCTGCACCGCTAATTAAAGGTAAAGTAACTTTTTTGTTCATGGTTTTTGATTTTAATTGGCACAAATTTACTTTGGGTTGCTGAAGCAATTCTGAAGTTTTAAGAAATTAAATGTAAAATGTAACTTAAAATATTTTTACTTTGGCTGCCATTATGAATACAACTATACTGCTTGTTGAAGACGAAAAACTGTTGAGCGAATCTATAGCTCAGTATCTTGGTAACAGTGGCATTACCTGTATACAAGCCTATACATATAACTCGGCCATAAATAAAATAGCCGAAGCCGAATTTGATGCCATTGTAATTGATATAGGCTTACCGGATGGTTCGGGCATTGACCTGATAAATTATATTAAAAAGAAAAAAATAGAGGCCGGCTTAATTATTATATCGGCCAGAAACTCGCTGGAAGATAAATTAGAGGGCTTTACTACCGGAGCTGATGATTTTATTGTAAAACCTTTTCACCTATCGGAATTAAATGCCCGCATAAACGCCATTATACGAAGAAAAAAATTTAGCGGAAAAGAAGTTTTAGAATTTAATGAAATTGCTATTAAATTAGAAAGCAGAGCTGTTTATGTAGGGGAAAATAAAATTAACCTTACTAAAAAAGAGTTTGAGCTTTTGGTTTATTTTATTTCGAACACCAGCAAAATTATTACCAAAGATGCTATTGCTTATAACCTTTGGAAAAATAATGCCGATTTAGCCGTATCGAGCGATATTATATACACCCACATAAAAAATTTACGAAAAAAATTAGTTGAAGGTGGCTCTAAAGATTATGTAAATGCCATATACGGCATTGGTTACAAATTTGGCGAATAAAAAATAGCGCATGAAACTGCTTTATAAAAATATAATAATTAATTCGATAGCATCGCTTGTAATCATTTGTATTGGTGGCGTTATAACGTATTTTTTTATTGTACATAAAATAAAGCAAGAGTCGCGCGAGCACTTAGCCAGCGAAAAAGCATCGGTTGTGCAAAGCTTAAAAAATGGCTTATCGCCAAGCCAGCTTCAATACAACATTGGTGACGAAATACTTGTAAAAGAAATTAACAACCCAACACACAAAGAACCTTTTTTTACAAGCCTTACAAAAAAAGAAAATGCTAATGAAGAGTACGAAGAAGACGAGGGAGAAGAGCCGTTTTTTGAAGCACAGGCCATTGTGTTTGAGTGTGCTGCAAATAACAAATATTATACTATAACCATTGTAAAATCGTTTGATAATGATGAAGCTTTAGGTAAAAACATTTTAAATGCCGTTATGATTTCGGCCTTATTAATGATTTTGGCTATTGTGTTTATTAATACATTTATTTACAGAAAAATATGGGCTCCGTTTTATTTTACCTTAAAGGTGCTTAGGAATTTTACTATTTCGAAACGCGATACGCTATCATTTCCGAAAGCTAAAACGGCTGAGTTTGAGCAACTAAATACAGCCATTACAATGATGGCAAAAAAAATATCGCACGATTATTTATCGCTAAAAGAGTTTACCGAAAACGCATCGCACGAAATACAAACCCCTTTGGCGGTTATTAATTCGAAAATAGAAATGTGCCTGCAAGATACCCAACTTACGCCCGAACAGGCTAAAATGTTAATGGAAGCAAGCTATGCCGTTAACAATTTAGTTAATTTAAACAAAGGCTTAATTGTACTTACCAAGTTAGATAACAACCAAATTGATTTGCCAGTTGATGTAAACATTAGTAAAAAAATATATAGCCGACTTAATTTATTTGAAGATTTTATTCAGGAAAAAGACATTGATATAAATTTAAAAATAGATGATACCATTACCATAAAAATAGACCCTGTGCTAGCCGGCATATTACTTGATAACCTGATAAAAAATGCCATAAAGCATAACTTTGCTATTGGCGGAAAAATTAATATAGAAGTAACCAAGGATTTTATAAAAATAGAAAACACAGGGCCGCAACCTAAAGTTAGCACCGATAAATTTTTTGAACGTTTTTATAAAGAAGGCTCGGCAGAATCACTAGGCTTGGGCTTGGCTATTGCAAAAAAAATATGCGATATATATAACTTTAATATTTTATACGATTTTAAAGAGGGTCTGCATATAATTACGCTACATATAAAGCAGGCTTAGTGTTATAAAATACTAAAATCAGATTGTATTCAGATTGGCGCAGTAATTTCGGCTAAAATTAAGTGAAATGAAAACTATAAGCCGTAAAGAATTTATTGAACAAGTTGGTGTAGGTGCAGCCGTATTATTTGTAGCAGCATGTGCCGGTAGTTGCAAAAAAACCAGCAGTGCTTCATCAGGGCCAGCTAATGTAAATTTTACGGTAGATGTATCTACAGGTCAGTTGGCTACAAATGGTGGTTATATTATACAAAGTGGTGTAATTGTGGCTCGCACATCATCAGGTGCTTTTGTTGCTGTATCAGCTACCTGCACACATGCAGGCGGGCAACTTGGTTTTACGAGTTCAAATATATTTCAATGTCCGTTACACGGGGCTACTTTTAATACAAGTGGTGCTGTAATAAGTGGCCCTACCTCAACAAATCTCCAAAAATATAATACTACACTTACAGGTAACTCGTTGCGCGTTTATTCGTAATGGTTTTAAAACACTATTAAGTTTTATTTTAATTGGTTAAGAGTTTACCTTTGTACTTTATAGTTTACACCATTGTACTGCGCATGAAAATAAGACGTACTATTTATTTAATTATTTATTTTACCTTATTAAGTAAGCTTGGTTTGGCTCAAACTACGTTTCAGAAAACCTTTGGCGGTTCGTTGGCAGAATATTGTTTTTCGGCAAAAAAAACTAGTGATAAGGGCTTTGTTTTAGCAGGCTACACTAAAAGTTATGGTTTAGCCAGCAACAATTTTTACATCATTAAAACAGACTCTGTGGCCAGTGTACTATGGTCGAAAATTTATGGGGGCGGAAATGATGACCAAGCCTACTGCATACAACAAACCACCGACGGAGGTTATATTATGGCAGGTTACACCCGAAGTTTTGGTGTGCAATACTACGACGCCTGTTTATTAAAAATTGATGCCAGAGGCGATACGCTTTGGCTAAAAACCTACGGGGGGCTCAATTCGGAATACGGAAACAATGTTATACAAACAAAAGATGGCGGGTATATTATGACAGGTTATGCAACCGATTCAACCAGCATGTATATTGTAAAAACAGATGCGCAAGGCAACTTACTTTGGCAAAAATTAGTGGGAGCAGGCACAGGGGTTACTGATGGTTATTGTATAAAACAAACCGCCGATAAAGGATACATTATTACAGGTTACGGAAGTGGTTTTGGAGAAGTTAACGGCGATGTTTTTTTGATAAAAACAGACTCATTAGCCAACCCCGTTTTTACAAAAACATACGGCTACAAAGGTGCTGATTGGGGCAACTTTATGTGTGAAACAACGGATGGAGGATATGTGATTGGTGGGTCGTGCAGTACTGATAGTACAGGATTAGATGTAGATGCGTATATTATAAAAACAGATGCCAACGGAGATACGCTTTGGACAAGAGCATACGGCGGCCCAGGCAACGACTATGGGCAATATATACAACAAACCACCGATGGCGGTTATGTTTTAAGCGGTTACAGCAATAGTTTTGGCGCAGGCAATTACGATGCTTTTCTTTTAAAAGTAAATGCGAACGGAGATACCATTTTTGCCAAAACATTTGGAGGAACAGGCGATGATGAAGCAAACACAGTTACACAAACAAGCGATGGCGGTTATGTTTTAACCGGACAAACTAATAGCTACGGCAGAGGAGATTATGATTTTTATTTAATAAAAACAGATGCCAACGGAAATAGTGCCTGCCAGCAAACAAATGTTCATTTGGTAAATAGAACGGCAAAAACCAGGACAGTTGCTGCAAGTATATGGCAAATTACACCTTCGTATGTGCAGTTGAGTGCACACTCGGCCATATACACAGGTTCAAACCCGACGGATGTTTGCAGCTCTATTGGCATAGCTACATTTGGCGATAAGCCGATAAACTTACAGGTGTTTCCTAACCCCAATAACGGTTTATTTAGTGTTTCATTTAACAACGCAAGTGAAGAAAAAGTAAAACTTTGCGTGCAAAACCTTTTAGGCGAAACCGTTTATGCAGCTTATACCGTTAACGGCAAAGAAATTAATTTACAACATTTAATAAATGGCACGTACTTTGCTTGTATACAAACAAGAGAGAAAATTTATACTGAAAAAATTATTATAGCTAAATAAAAATCAGCTTTTATACAGAATTTACGTATACTTTTACATCTATAACAAATAAAACATTTATATGAAAAAAGTATTTTTAGTTGCAGCTGCCCTTGTGATAGCTAATATGACTCAGGCACAAATTTACATGGGTAAAAGCTGTGTAACGCATTTTTTTTCTAAAACATCGATGAAAGACATTGAAGCCAGCAGCAATACAGCTAAACCTGTTTTAGATGCAGCTTCGGGTAGTTTTCAAATGCGCATACAAAACACTTCGTTTAAATTTGAATCGTCGTTTATGCAAGAGCATTTTAATGAAAATTATATGGAGTCGGAAAAATTTCCTTTCTCTACATTTAAAGGAAAAATAAACGAAAAGGTTGATTACACTAAAGATGGTGAAAACAAAGTTACTTGTACCGGTACTATGGACATGCATGGCATTACGCAGCAAATAACTATGCCGGGTACTTTAACCGTTAAAGGAAAAGAAATTAGCATTGTATCTAAATTTAAAATTAAACCAGCCGATTATAAAATTAAAGTGCCTTCGCTTTATGTAAAAGAAATTGCTGAAGAAATTGATGTTGATATTAACACCGTAATGGAGCCTTACAAAAAATAAAAATAGTTTTTTAGTTTAACCCTACAGAAGGCCCTACGAGTTAGGGCTTTTTTATTGGGCTATTTTTTGCCTTGTAAAAAAATTTGCAGCTCTTGTTTTATAGGCTCAGAAATAAAAGCGCCAACAATTTGGGCATAAATAGTGGGGTCTTTTAATTGGGCACAAGCTTGTTTTGCAAAAGCAAGTTTTGATTGGTCGGTAGCGAAAAAAGCTAACACCTGTTTTATTTGCGCTATACTTAAAGTGCCATTTTTAAGTAATGTCAAGGCCGTAGTTAATTTACCGGCTTCGGTTGGTTGAGCTGCAATACTATTTAGTAAAGTTTGATAGACAGAAAGCGTTGGTGTTGGTACAGGCTCGGGAGTTGGAACTGTGGTTGGAACAGATGTTAAATTTTGAATATCAGTTGGTGCTGGGTTAGTAGAAATTGGTTGGTTAGCATTAGTTAAAAACCCATCGATTTCTTTTTCAGAAACATAAACGATGGTGTGCTTTTTTTTGCCTTTTTTATTTAAACCAAAAACGCATTCTTTTCCAGTTCTGAAAAATGTAATGGTGGTGTTTGCATCCTTCAATTTTTTATCCTCGTAAATAACTTTAACCTGATATGCCTTTAAATCTAAACCCACCACCCTAACATTGGTTGCAGGAGTTTGGTTTTCTTTAAGCCCATCTAATATTAAGGTAAAGGGCTGACCCTCGTTGCTAAAAACAACCAGGTTATTTACTATTTGAGCCTTTACAGCCAGTTGCAGGGCGCAAAAAACAAATGCAAAAAATAAGTTTCTAAATTTCATAAGTACGGTTTTTACTGTAAAACAAATATAACTATTCTATTTCTTTTATTTTGGGCAAAGCACAAATAATGTACTTTTGCACATGCAAGAAAGTATCTTAATATTAGATTTTGGTTCTCAGTTTACGCAACTTATAGCGCGCCGTGTTAGAGAACTTAATGTTTATTGTGAAATTCATCCGTACAATAAAATTCCGGAAATAACAGCTAATTTTAAAGGGGTTATTCTGTCGGGCAGTCCGCATAGCGTAAGAGAAGCCGATGCCCCAAAGCCCGATTTATCCAACATAAAAGGCAAATTACCCTTGTTAGGCGTTTGTTACGGCGCCCAATATTTAGCCCATTTTTTTGGTGGAGAGGTTGCACAAAGCAACACACGCGAGTACGGCAGAGCCCATTTAGAATTTGTAAATAGCAAAAACGAATTATTTAAAGACATTAGTGAAGACTCGCAAGTGTGGATGAGTCATGGTGATAGTATTGCTAAAATACCTGATAACTACGAAATTATAGCCAGCACACACGATGTAAAGGTGGCAGGCTTTCATATAAAAGGCGAAAAAACTTATGGCATACAGTTTCATCCGGAGGTTTACCACAGCACAGAGGGAACTAGAATGATTAAAAACTTTGTAATTGATATTTGCGGTTGCGCGGGTAGCTGGACATCAACATCGTTTATTGAAACAACAGTTGCCGAACTGAAAGCAAAAATTGGTACAGACAAGGTTATACTTGGTTTATCGGGTGGGGTTGATAGTAGCGTGGCGGCGGTGTTATTACATAAAGCCATTGGTAAAAACCTGCATTGCATTTTTGTAGATAATGGTTTGCTTAGAAAAAACGAATATGAAACTGTATTAGAATCGTACAAACACATGGGTTTAAACGTAAAAGGGGTTGATGCTGCTAAGCGTTTTTATGCTGAGTTAAGTGGCGTATCGGACCCGGAGAAAAAACGTAAAGCCATTGGCAAAGTTTTTATTGATGTGTTTGATGATGAATCGAAATTGATAAAAGATGCCAAGTGGTTGGCGCAAGGCACTATATATCCGGATGTTATTGAAAGTGTGTCGGTAAAAGGCCCTTCGGCTACTATTAAATCGCATCACAACGTGGGCGGCTTACCCGACTATATGAAACTACAAGTAGTTGAACCTTTACGCAGTTTATTTAAAGATGAAGTTCGCCGTGTAGGCAGAGCTTTAGACATTGATGCTGCCCTTTTAAACCGACATCCATTCCCCGGGCCGGGCTTAGCCATTAGAATTTTAGGCGATATTACCGAGCAAAAAGTTAAAATATTGCAAGAGGTTGATGCCATTTTTATTGATGGTTTAAAATCAAGTGGCTTATATAACCAGGTTTGGCAGGCAGGCGCTATTTATTTGCCTATACAATCGGTTGGGGTTATGGGCGACGAACGCACTTATGAAAATGTGGTGGCTTTACGCGCTGTATCATCTACCGACGGTATGACGGCTGATTGGTGTCATTTACCCTACGAGTTTTTGGCCAAAATATCTAACGAAATAATTAACAAAGTTAAGGGTGTAAACCGTGTGGTTTACGATATAAGCTCTAAACCCCCTGCTACTATTGAGTGGGAGTAAGAAGCAAGTTAAAAGTGATGAGTTATAAATTATAAGTTGTTGGGTTGCGGCAGGATTGCAAGTGCTGTGACAATTAACCAAGAGCTTTGCGGTAAATCTAATGCAAATAAAGATTTCTCAGTCGTTCCTCCTTCGAAATGACAAGGCATGAGTTATTTTTACACATTATTCTATAACATAGCCCTATTTCTGTTAATAAATCTCTATTAAAAACCGCTCTATTAGCGTAAATTTGCACAAATTTTAAATTTTAATTATGGCTCTAAAATGTGGTATAGTTGGTTTACCAAATGTAGGAAAATCAACTCTTTTTAATTGTTTAAGTAATGCCAAAGCACAGGCAGCTAATTTTCCGTTTTGTACAATTGACCCAAACGTGGGTACTATAACTGTACCCGATGAGCGTTTAAACAGGTTGGCATCGATGGTTAACCCTCAAAACATTGTACCTACTACTGTTGAGATAGTTGACATTGCCGGTTTGGTAAAAGGTGCCAGCAAAGGCGAAGGTTTAGGAAATAAATTTTTGGGCAACATACGCGAGTGTAATGCTATTTTGCACGTGTTGCGTTGTTTTGAAGACCCAAATGTGGTACACGTTGATGGGTCGGTAAACCCGGTAAGAGATAAAGAAATTATTGATACTGAATTACAGTTAAAAGATTTAGAAAGCGTTGAAACCAAATTGAAAAAATTTGAGCGTCAGGCTAAAACAGGCAGCGATAAAGAAGCTGTAAAAACTTACAATGCTTTATCGAAAGTAAAAGCAACGTTAGAGAGCGGACAATCTGCCAGAGCATCACAATTAGAAGAAAGCGAATTAGAATATATTGCTGATTTACATTTACTAACCATTAAACCGGTAATGTACGTTTGTAACGTAGATGAAGCATCGGCCAAAACAGGTAACAAATTTGTTGATGCGGTGCGTGAAGCCATTAAAGGTGAAAACGCCGAGCTACTTGTTATTACAGCACAAATGGAAAGTGAAATTTCTGCTTTAGAAACCTTTGAAGAAAAACAGATGTTTTTAGCTGATATGGGTTTAGATGAACCGGGTGTAAACAAACTGATTAAATCGGCTTACAAATTACTGAACCTGCAAACTTACTTTACTGTAGGTGTAAAAGAAGTACGTGCCTGGACTATTGATAAAGGCTGGAAAGCACCACAAGCAGCAGGCGTTATACACACTGATTTTGAAAAAGGATTTATTAAAGCTGAAGTAATGTCGTATAACGATTTTACTACTTTAGGGTCGGAGGTTGCGTGTAAAGAAGTTGGTAAACTACGCATTGAAGGAAAAGAATATATGGTGGCTGACGGCGACATTATGAATTTTAGGTTTAACGTTTAAATTAGGAAATAGTTAATAGAATAAGCGATATAATAAATACAACATTATAGATGGCAAAAGAAATTGGAAATTATAACGAAGACAGTATAAAATCGTTAGATTGGAAAGAGCATATTCGTATGCGTCCGGGGATGTATATTGGTAAATTGGGAGATGGCTCTGCTTTTGATGACGGTATATATGTACTTATAAAAGAGGTAATGGATAACTCCATTGACGAATTTATGATGGGTGCAGGTAAACGCATTAATGTACAAGTAAAAGAAGGTGTGGTTTCTATTCGCGATTTTGGACGTGGTATTCCGTTAGGAAAAGTAATTGATGTTGTATCTAAAATAAACACAGGTGGTAAGTATGATAGCGATGCCTTTAAAAAATCGATTGGTTTAAATGGTGTTGGTACTAAAGCGGTAAACGCTTTATCGAGCTACTTTGTGGTAACATCGTACAGAGATGGGCAAAGTAAAAAAGCTGAATTTAACGGCGGTAACTTAGTTAAAGAATCGAAACTTGAAAAAACTACCGAAGCAAACGGAACGTTTGTAGAATTTAGACCAGACGACAGCATCTTTAAAAAATACCATTTTGTACATGAATACATTGACCGTATGTTGTGGAACTACGCTTTC
>DATHOW010000064.1:0-34608 GCA_035484495.1 Bacteroidia bacterium
TTACGCCATTTCCCCTAAAATTTACTTTGTAGGCGAGGCGTTTACCGCTCCAAATATTGCCATAGCAAATGTTACTAGTGCTGCGGGGGTTACTCAAGTGGGCTTTTATAGCCTTTCTCCGGCTATCAGAACTAACATAAGCCATAACATATCGTGGGTTGTAGGTGTAAACGGGTTATTTTACACCTATACTACCAAAAACGGCACAAGCAGTTCAGGTTTTGCATTGCCCTATGCTGGTTTTTCTTTCAAATTATAGCTAAAAACTTATTTGTATATTTGAAATTCGTTATGCGTAAGCTTATATTTCTATTTATAGCTTTTCTTACTTTATCAGCCGATGTGGTTGAGCGTCCTCTATTACAACAAAAAGACGATACACAGTCAAAAATAAAAGCGGTTTACATTTATGGTTTTACCAAATACTTTGAGTGGACAAACAATAAAGAAGGCAATTTTACCATCACCGTTTTAGGCGAAAACACCAACCTGTTAAACGAGTTAGGTAATACGGTACGTAACAAATCGGTTGGTTCTCAAAAAATCGAACTAAAAAACCGTAATGCAATTAGCGAAATTGACCAAACCAGCATACTGTACATAACACCCGATAAATCAAATTTACTTAGCGAAGCGTTGGCAAAGTTTAAAGGCAAAAGCGTTTTAATTATTACCGAAAAACAAGGTTTGGCTAGAGTAGGGGCTGCCATTAATTTTATTGTTGACGAAAACAAACAAAAATTCGAACTAAATAAATTGGCTGCATCAAAGGCGGGCTTAAACGTGGGTTCGGGCATCGAAAAACTAGCAGCAAGTGTAATTAACTAAATGAAGGGGCTAAAAAATATATGGTTAATTTGTTTGTTACCAATACTGGTAACGCAAACGGCTATTGCCCAAACAAGCAAAGTAAATAAGGCTATTGAGTTATATTCAGCTAAAAAATTAGACTCGGCTAAGGTGTTAATTAACGAGGCCATTCAAAGTCCTGAATCCAATAAAGATTACAATGCTTGGATGATGCGCGGCGTTATTTATAAAGACCTGTATAAGGCAAATCAACTAAGTAATGTGGTATCTCCTTATAGAGATAGTGCTACGGTATCCTTTATACAATCGCTGCAAATGGATGCTGAAAATAAAAATCCGCAAAAAGAGTTGGTTTTAAAATCATTAAACTATTTGGCATCTTTATATCATAACGACATTAGCAAAACACTTGATACGGTAAACTATCAGCAATCTCTATCAAATGCCGAAAAGCACAAAGCCATTAAAAAAGTAATAGACCCTGCTTTTAACGAACAAAAATATTACTACGAGGTTTACTCTACCGTAGGCTCTATGTTCGAAAAAGAATTTGAGCGTAGTATGTCTAAAACCATGCTCGATTTAGCTAAAACCTATTTAATGAAAGCCTACGAACTAAATTCAAATACCGATTTTATTAATAAAAATATTGGAGTGCTTTACTACAACCAAGCAGTTGATATTATTAAAAAAATGGATTACGATGTACCGCTTGATCAGCTGCCTGTTTATCAAGACCAATCGGTGGCTATGGGCAAGCAAGCATTACCGTACTTAATAAAAGCAAACCAAATAAACCCTACTGATAAAGCTGTGGTAGAAGGGCTTGCGGGCATTTACTATCTTCTTAACGATTCAGAAAAATACAACGAATACAAAAAGAAAATTGAGGAGATGAACAAACAGTAATGGCCTTTAAGTTTACCATAGGAAAAAAAATAGGTGCAGGTTTTGCCTTGGTAATTTTGTTTACACTAATTGCATTTATTTACACCAATATAATTGTAAACGAAAGTAAACGAGAAACCGACCAGGTTGTAAAAGTGGTAACCCCAAGTGTAACTTCGTTGGAGTATTTTCACTCTACCCTACAACGCTCACAAATTTTAATTACAAAATGGTATCACGTACAAAGTAAAGATGATGACCCTTTTAAACAAGATTTAAGAGAGCTTATTAAATATAAGTATCCTGCTTTAAAAAAGGGCATCGATAGTCTTTCGGTACATTGGACAGAAGATGAGAAAGAACAAATAAGAACCATTTTTGCCTTTACCGACCAGCTTTTTAAACAGTATCAGGATGAAATAATGAGCCAGATAAACTCATTCTCAGCCTATGATGATGCTTCTATAAAATTCCCCGCAGCTTTATCCTTAGAGGATGCCGATGATAAGCTTAATGTAGTTTACAACCAACTTAACCAGCTAATTAATTCGCAAAAAAATAATGCAGATTTAGTAACCAACCAAATGTTTACTTCGTTCAATTATTTAATGCAGTTTGTAAAATTGTTGGGCATTTGTTTAGTAATTGGTGGCATTCTTATAGCCTTTTTTACTATCAGAACAATTGTAAAACCTGTACAAAAACTTAAAAATGTATTGCAGGATATGAGCTTTGGTGTAATGCCAAAGGATAGCTTAATAAACCGTAGCGATGAAATTGGAGACATGAATATGGCTTTAAATGGCTTGGTATCTGCTATGGAGCTAACCACCGATTTTGCCAAAGAGGTTGGTAGCGGAAATTTCGATTCGTATTACAAACCCCTTAGCGACCAAGATAATTTAGGGCACGCCTTACTAAAAATGCGTACTGATTTGGCAGAGAACGAGCATATGCTCGAGCAAAAGGTAATTGAACGTACCGAGCAAGTAGTAAAGCAAAGCGAAGAAATTAAAACTAAAAATACCGAATTAGAAATTCTATACAAACATATTACAGATAGTATTCGTTATGCAAAGCGTTTGCAAGAAGCCATCATTCCTACCGACCATGCCGTAAAACAAATTCTACCACAATCGTTTGTGTTGTTTAAGCCCAAAGACATTGTTAGCGGCGATTTTTATTGGATAAAAAAAATAAAAAACAAATCGTACGTGGCCGCAATTGATTGCACAGGGCATGGTGTACCGGGTGCTTTTATGAGTTTAGTAGGTTACAATATTTTAAAAGAAATTACCCTTAATAGTGAGGTAGAAATTACTCCTTCGGTTATTATGGATAAAATGAGCAAAGGCGTGGTAGATACATTAAATCCTAAATATGATATTGAAGATGATAAAATAGCCAGTCAAACCAAAGATGGCATGGATATGGGCTTGTGTTGTGTTGATTATGATAATATGCAATTGCAATTCTCGGGCGCATTTAATCCGCTTTATTTAATTCGTAATGGCGAATTAATTCAGTACAAAGCCGATAAATTTCCGGTTGGTTTTAGGGTAGATGGCATTGTGCATAATTTTACCAATAATGTAATTCAATTACAAAAAGGCGATACTTTTTATGTTTTTAGTGATGGTTATGCCGATCAGTTTGGTGGGCCAAAAGGCAAAAAATTTATGACCGGTAATTTTAGAGAGCTATTGTTAGAAACCAGTAAAAAACCAATTGATAAACAGAAAGATTTTTTAAACACTACGCTTGAAAACTGGCGTGGCGAGGTAGAACAGGTAGATGATGTATTGGTTATTGGTGTTACAGTTTAGTTAATTTTTACTAACTAAAACACAATAAATATTAGCTTTTTATATTTGTTGATACGCCTATGTTATGTTAACTTCGTTTCCTCTAAAAAACTACTATGCAATTTAAATCAGATGTTGAAGCTTTAGATGCTTTACATGCTACCGGTAAAAAACTTTCTGCCGAAATAGGCAAAGTAATTGTTGGTCAGCACGATGTTATTAATAACACGCTTATATCTGTATTTTGTCGTGGACATTGTTTGTTAGTAGGTGTGCCGGGTTTAGCAAAAACTTTATTGGTTAACACCATTGCCGATGTGTTAGGTTTATCATTTAACCGCATACAATTTACCCCTGATTTAATGCCAAGTGATATTACAGGCTCTGAAATACTAGATGAGGCACGTAACTTTAAATTTGTGCAAGGTCCTTTGTTTGCCAACATTGTTTTGGCCGATGAAATAAACCGTACACCTCCAAAAACACAAGCGGCTTTATTAGAAGCCATGCAAGAACGCATTGTAACCGTTGCCGGCAAAAGATACCATTTACCCGAACCGTTTTTTGTTTTAGCAACCCAAAACCCTATAGAGCAGGAGGGAACCTATCCTTTACCCGAAGCTCAGTTAGACCGTTTTATGTTTAACCTGTGGTTAGATTACCCAACCTTAGAAGAAGAGTACGAAGTGGTAAAACAAACTACTATTGATAAAAAAGTTACCCTAAATAAAATCATCTCTGCCGAAGAGATTATTTATTTCCAGCAATTGATACGTAAAATCCCCGTAGCTGATAACGTGGTAGAATATGCTGTAAAACTAGCTGTTAAAACACGCCCTAATAACACGGTAGATAATAAGCTGGCTCAACAATATTTATCGTGGGGTGCCGGGCCACGTGCTTCGCAGTATTTAGTGCTTGGTGCTAAATGCCACGCGGCATTAAATGGCAAATATTCTCCTGATATTGAAGATGTAAAAGCAGTTGCACACCATGTGTTAAGGCATCGTGTAGTTCGTAACTACAAGGCCGAAGCAGATGGCATGAGTGTAGAAGAAATTATTTCAAAATTATTGTAAAATGTTTCATTGGTTATTGCGCAATATACCGCGCCCTATTTTAATTCAAGTAAGTTTATTGTTTAGCAAAATTGCACCCATAGTTTATGCGGGCAATAAATACGAAGACCCTATTAGTGGCAAAACCTATCGTAAGTTTTTACCTTATGGCTATTCGGGCAGAGCTAAAAGAAAAAATGTATTATGCCCTGGTAGCTTATCATTAGAGCGCCACAGATTACTTTGGTTATACTTAAAAAACAAAACCAACTTCTTTACAGCAAATCATAAAATGCTGCACATTGCACCCGAACAATGTTTTTACAAACTGTTTAAGGCAATGAAAAACATTACGTACACCACAGCCGATTTAAACTCGCCTATTGCCGATGTTAAGATGGATTTGCACCATGCACCTTTTAAAGACAATAGTTTTGATGTTATTTTTTGCAACCACGTGTTAGAGCATGTAGATGATGACAGACAATGTATGCGTGAGTTATATCGCATAATGAGTGTGGGTGGTTGGGGCATTTTTCAAGTGCCAATGGACATTACACGTCAAGCAACCTACGAAGACAAAAGTATTACCACGCCCGAAGCACGCGAAGAACATTTTTGGCAAAAAGACCACGTACGTTTATATGGTTTAGATTATAAAAACCGTTTAGAAGGAGCAGGCTTTACCGTTATTGCCGAAGATTATGCCAATAGTTTTTCAGCAGAGTTAGTTGATAGATATCGCTTGCCACAAGGCGAAATGATTTATTTATGCAAAAAGTAATTTCGATAAAATGAACAAGGGCATAAAATTTTTAAGCTGTTTATTTTTTCTGTTGCTTATTTCTTCTAAAAATTTGGCAGCTATAAATTTTACTATTCTCAATCCCCCTTCAGATTCTACCGAAAAAGCCATAAAAAAACTATCTAATAAAGAGGCGCATAAGGCAGCTATTATGTCGGCTATTTTACCGGGTTTAGGACAAGCCTATAATAAAAAGTTTTGGAAAATCCCTATTGTGTATGCTGCCTTGGCAGGGGGCATAGTTTTATTTTCATTTGAAAATCATAAATATCAATTATACCATAAAGAGTTGCAGTATCGTTATGCCCATAATCATCCTGATTCTAGTAATACTGAAATACCGTCAAACTTAATCTTAGATGCTTCTCAGTTAAATATCCAAAAAATAGTGTATGATAAATACAGAGATTTTAGCGCAGTAGCTATTATTGTTGTTTATGCCTTAAATGTTATTGATGCCAGTATAGATGGTCACTTTAAAACTTTTGATGTTAGTGATAACTTAAGTTTAAGTATAAAACCTAAAACCTTTTATAGCGCACAAAAACCTTTTGGTATAGGTGGGGCAGGACTTAGTCTTTCACTTACGTTTAAGTAAGTTTATTTTTGAATTTGAAGCTTTAAGTCAAATTCCACTTCCGATTGAAAAGAAATTTTATCTAGAATCTCCAATTTCTTAGTAAGTAATTTAAAGTCGAATAACTCAACAGTTAACGTGTATTTACCCGGAGGCAAAATTACCACATACTTACCGGTTTTAGCATTAGGTAAATAAGTACCAAGTAACTCGCCATTTTTATCGCCGGTAACGGTTATTAAAACATCGGGGAAATTAATTTGTGTGCCATCTTCTGATAACACTTGTCCGTACATAACCGTAAGCTCAGGCTCTACATCATTAAATGTAATGCGGTAGTTATCATAATCGCCAAGTCCACCATCTTTTATAGCAGATATATAACCGTATCTACTCGATTTTGATACACGAAAGTTATAATCATCAAGCGGCGTGTTTACAGGGTAACCAATGTTTTTAGTGTTTTCCCAAGTGTTGTTATCTTCATTTTTAGTTGCTTTAAAAACATCATAACCTCCCATACTGCTATGCCCGGTACTGCTATAATAAAGAGTTTTTCCATCCGGAGAAATATTAGGGAAATCTTCGTTTTGTGGGGTGTTTATTTCTTTGCCTAAATTTTGTGGCAAGCCCCATGTTCCTTGCGGTGTTTTACGACAAGCATAAATATCAGTTCCGCCTAAACCACCGGCTCTATTACTGGCAAAATAAATAAGGTCACCCTCTGCACTAATTGATGCAGCAATTTCATCGCTGGTAGGCGAGTTTATTTGTTTGTCAAGTAAAAAAGGCTTGCCAAATTTATCTTCAGGGCTACGCTCTGCCGTATATATATTTCCATTTCCTTTAGCATCACTAATGTATAATATCAAGGTGTTGCCATTAGCACTTAAACCAATTACTTCGGCATTTGAAGTTCCTTTAGGAAGTTGTAGTTCAAGTTTTTTAGCCGGCTGATATTTTCCATCGGTTACTTCCGATATCATAATAACATTTGGATACTCCCCATTTGGTTTAGCATCTACATCACCAAACGGACGTTTAGAGTTGTAAATAACAAAAGACTCATCTAATGGAACAAAAGCATAATAATCATTATACTCGCTGTTAACTGCTTTGCCTAAGTTTTCAAAAGTAACATCAAGTGGATATTTCACCCGCTCTTTAGCATTTAAACAATATTGAATTTGTTGCTCGGCATCTTTTAAATTATCTTCTTTACCCTTACCGGTTGTAGTAAAGCGTGTAAAGGCTGCAATAGCATCATCAAAACGTAGGGCATATTGGTAAGCGCGTCCTAAAAGGTAATCGGCATTTGGGTCGTGTTTAGCATTATGCGTTATTTTTTCTAAATAAGGCACAGCCTTAGTTTTATTGCCATTGTAGTTTAAGTAACAAACAGCCAGGTTATAGGCGTACTTTTCGTTTTGTGGGTCTTGTGCATGCAAGGCAACATAATCAGGTATAGCATCCTCAAAGTTACCTGCGGCTAATTTATCTTCGGCTGTTTTAGCCGATACTTTACCCAAACTTCCATCATCGGTTTGAGAGATTAGTGCTAATGGAAACAATAAAACGATTAAAAAATACTTTTTCATGTTGAAGATAATTTATACCAAAAATAAAATAATTTATTTAACTACTTCTCTACCAATACTGCAATAGTAATAGTTGAGTTTTTTCATTTGCTCTAAACTGTAAAGGTTTCTTCCGTCAAAAATTACTTTGTTTTTAAGCAAAGATGATACTTTGTCAAAATCAGGTGTACGGAAAAGACTCCACTCGGTAGCTATAACTAAAGCATCTGCATTTTGTAAAGCCTCGTACTGGTCATCAGCAAATTTTATTTTATCGCCAAAAATCTTTTTTACATTTTCCATTGCCTCAGGGTCGTAAGCAGTAACGGTTGCTCCGGCAGCTAACAATTCTTCAATAACATATAAAGCAGGTGCTTCTCTAATATCATCGGTATCAGGCTTAAATGCTAAACCCCAAATAGCAAAGTGTTTGCCTTTTAAATTATTGGCAAAGTAGTTTTTAATTTTTGGGATGATAATAGTTTTTTGTTTTTCGTTCACTTCCATTACCGAAGCAAGAATGCTGAAATCGTAACTCACCTCTGCAGCCGATTTAGCCAAGGCCTGCACATCTTTAGGGAAACAGCTTCCGCCATAACCGATGCCCGGGAATAGGAAACGCTTTCCAATACGATCATCACTGCCAATGCCTATACGAATCATATCAACATCTGCGCCTAGTTTTTCGCATAGGTTAGCAATCTCGTTCATAAAAGTAATTTTAGTAGCTAAAAATGCATTGGCTGCATATTTAGTAAGCTCAGCCGATTTCTCATCCATAAAAATTATGGGGTTACCCTGACGAACATAGGGCTTATAAAGCTCCTCCATTGTTTTACGAGCCTTTTCTGAGCTTGCACCAATTACCACACGGTCGGGTTTTAAAAAATCATCCACAGCAAAACCTTCGCGTAAAAATTCAGGGTTAGATACAACGTCAAATTCTACTTTTGCATTTTTTGCAACAGCTTCACGTACTTTATCAGCTGTGCCAACCGGTACGGTACTTTTATCTACAATTACTTTATAGTCTTTTATAATTTTACCTAAGTCGTTTGCAACACCAAGTATATAACTTAAATCAGCACTGCCATCTTCGCCCGGAGGGGTTGGTAAAGCCAAAAAAATAATGCTTGCTTTCTCAATGGCATCAGCAAGGTTTGTGGTAAAACTTAAACGCCCCGCTTTAATATTACGATGAAACAAAACATCCAAGTGTGGTTCATAAATAGGCACCACACCTTCTTTCATTTTTTTTACTTTCTCTTCATTAATATCAACACAAATTACGGTGTTTCCTGTTTCTGCTAAACAAGTTCCTGTTACTAAACCTACGTATCCTGTTCCTACTACTGCTATATTCATAAATTATCTATTTCTTGTTTTGTTTTGCAGCGTGCAATGCTGCTTTTATATAAGTCTACATTTTTAATATCTAACGAATTTTTTACGGCATTTTTATACGATGCTATCGCTTGGTCGTATTTGCCTTGTAATTCATACATAATGCCAAATTCATTATGTATAGTTGCCATGTTTATTTCTTGCACCTTAAGTGCATCGGTTAGTAATTTCTCTAACTCATCCCATCTTTTTTGAGTAGATAAAACAGCCGAGTAATTGTAATAAACCGGACAATAAGATGGTGTAAATGTTAAAGCCATACGGTAATGCTGTTCAGCATTTTCGTAATCTCTTAGTTTGGTTTCGTATATCCAACCTAAGTGGTTATGGGCACGTCCAAAGCTAGGGTCTTCAGCTATAATGGCTTCTAACACACGTTGTGCTTCGCCAATTTGCCCTTTGCTGATAAGACTATCAGCATCTAAAAACATATCGTTTAGTTTAATGTCGTCTATCATTTTGTTAGGCGTTTATTAATTCTAATAAAGAAGATGAAATATAGTTTAAGGTTTCTTCGTCTAATTCAGTATGCATTGGCAACGATATCACACAGGCTGCTAACTGCTCGGTTAAGGCTAAATTAGAGTGTCTATCACTCTGATAAGCCTTTTGTTTGTGTACCGGAATAGGATAGTAAACCATGCTAGGTATATTTTTAGTCAGTAATTGCTCACGAATTTTATCGCGGTCAACGCCTACTAATTGCATAGTATATTGATGAAATACATGTGTTGAGTTTTTAGCCCTAACCGGAATTTTTATTTTAGGGTTATTAGCAAATGCTTTATCGTAGTGTGCTGCTGCTTTATTTCGAGCTATCGCGTACTCATCTAGGTGCTTCAATTTTATTTTTAAAACGGCAGCTTGTATACTATCTAAGCGAGAGTTAACGCCTACTACATCATGCACATACTGTATGCTTTGCCCGTGGTGAGCAGTTATTTGTAGTTTTTTAGCTAACTCATCGTTATTGGTGTACATAGCACCACCATCGCCATAGCAACCTAAATTTTTACTCGGAAAAAAGGATGTACAACCCACATCGCCCATTGTGCCGGCTTTATGTTTTGCGCCGTTAGCAAATGTATATTCTGCCCCAATAGCTTGTGCTACATCTTCTATTACAAACAGCTTATGTTTTTTTGCTAAGGCTAAAATAGACTCCATATCAGCACATTGACCGTATAAATGCACAGCTACAATAGCTTTTGTTTTAGGTGTAATGGCTTTCTCAATAGCTGCAACATTAATGCAATAAGTATCGGGGTGCACTTCAACTAAAATAGGGGTAAGACCTAACAGACCGATTACTTCGGCAGTAGCCACGTAGGTAAAACTGGCTGTTATAACTTCATCACCGGGTTTTAAACCTAAAGCCATCATGGCTATTTGTAGGGCATCGGTGCCATTAGCACAGGGGATAACATTTTTTACGTGCAAGTATTTTTCTAAATCTGCCTGAAATTCTTTTACAACCGGCCCATTTATAAAAGCAGTATTATTAATCACATCCTGTATGGCAACATCTACTTCCGCTTTAATTTTTTGATACTGACCTTTAAGGTCAACCATCTGTATTTTTTTGGCTATTGTTGTACTCATAATTTTGAACTGCGAATATACATATTTGATATATAAAAACTAAGCATATTTATAGCCCTACCAACGAAAAATAAAGGGTTTTAGTATATTTGCTTTCTACTGAAAAAGATGAAAAAAAGTATTTGGCTATTTTGCTTATTAAGTTTTAAATTATTTTACGGCCAAAAGGTAGAAGTGCTTAATAAATCGGGTTTTGAGCATAATTATGTCATAAAAGGCATGGATTATATTGAAGATGTTAATGATACTTCTAAACTAAAATACATAGCCACGTTACAAATTAGCGGCAAATCCTATCATTCTACAGCTATAGTGGTGCGATGGGCTGTTAAATTTCAGGAAACTGCAAAAAAACTAGGCGCAAATGCTTTTTGTTTGAAAGAATATATTCAAAAAGACTCTACGGCAACCCTTGTTGTTAATGTATATTTTGCCGGAAATTATTTGAAAATAAATAAACAAAAAGCAGAGAAAAACAATGTTTATTTGTTTGGAACAAACGCTAATACATATGATTCAGCCTATTTTTATTTAAATAGCACTAAAAAAATATTTAACTCAACTAAAGGTTTTGTAATTAAAACTGCATTAAATACAGATTATAATATTGCTGTTACCGAAAACAAACTAACCAATTTGCTTGTTAAATATAAGTCAGAAAAAAAATCGAGGTACTTTATTATACCAAAATCTAAAACTACTACTTCATCTTTTAAACCTATGAGAAACCCTGCAAATAAAGGTAGCGCGGGACTAGCCGAGGCGGCTGTTTTTGGTGGTCCCATTGGCATAGGAGTTTATGTGATAATGTCAAACGGCCCTAATAGGGTAATAGAAATTCCGTATAGTTATGGCAGATTTATGAGCGATATTTTTAAATAATGGCGAAAGTTAAACAAGACAAAATAACAAACAGCACAGGTTTTGCCTTATGGAGTAATTTGCGTTTGCAAGTTGTTGTACTTATTATTTTATCATTTATACTGTATGGCAAAGCCCTAAAATTTGGCTTTAATTATTTAGATGATAGCATTTTGGTAATTGATAATTACAAGCTTAATTCAGATTATCATAACATTCCAAAAGCCTTTAGTCAGCATATTTTTAAGGTAGATGGGCAGGCCGATAGGTCGCATGATTACTATCGTCCTTTAATGACGCTGAGTTTTATGGTAGATGCCCATATAGCAGGCAGTCCGGCACCATATTTTTACCATTTCACAAATTTGTTGCTGCATATTTTAACGGGTATTTTACTATTAATCTTCTTTAAAAAGTTTGGTGTAGCACCCCTGCCGGCATTTATATTGTGCTTGTTCTTTTTAGTGCATCCTGCTTTGGCGCAAGCCGTAGCCTGGATTCCTGGCAGAAACGATTCTTTATTAGCAGTATTTATTTTAGCCAGTTTTATTTTTCTACTTCGTTATTTAGAAGAAAAGAAAACATACTTATTGGTGCTACACGTGCTAATGTTTGTACTAGGTCTTTTTGCTAAAGAAAATGGTATAATGCTTATACCGCTTACCTTTTTGTACCTAAAGTTTATAGTAAAGGATAAAACTAAAGCTTCTCAATCAACTTACGTTGCGTTAGGCGCAGGTTATTTAATTTGTATTTTACCTTGGTGGATTTTGAGGCAAGCAGCCTTAGATGCTAATAACTCAACCTATGTAGGTAATGTTATAAAAAATATAGCCACCAACGCACCTATGATTTCTCAGTACATAGGTAAAACTATCTTTCCATTCGATTTAAGTGTACTGCCAACTATAAGAGATACTCATTTTGTTTATGGAATTTTAGCAGTAGCATTAGTTGCAGCCGCTATTTATTTTACACCTGTTAAACGATGGAACTATATTTTATTTGGCTTGTTTTGGTATTTTATTTTCTTATTTCCCGCCTTAGTATCGCCATTTGTAGGCTTAGAACATAGAATTTATGTACCCATGTTTGGCTTTTTACTTATAATGGCCGAAACCAAATGGATTAAAGATATAAGTGCCACTAACCTTAAAACAACCGCTGTTCCTTTTGGGTTTATAGTAGTGTTTTGGTTTTTAACCAATAACCGTTTGCCTGTTTTTAAAGACAGAATTTCGTTTTACAAAAATGGAACTGAAACTTCGGAGTACGGAACCTTTGCCTACTTAACCCTTGGTAAACAGTACGAGAAAATTGAGAAGTACGATTCAGCCATTATAACCTATCAGCGTGGTTTAAAGGTAGATTCTACCTTGGTAATGTTTCATAACAACATGGCTACTGATTACATGAAACTAGATATGTTCCCCGAAGCAGAGCGTGAGATAAATAAGGAACTTGCCTTACACCCCGATAATTATACGGCTTTACAAAATTTAGGCACCTTATATAAACTAACCGACCGTATGGATTTAGCTGCCGAGCAATGGAAAAAGGTTTTAAAAATACGGAAAGACTTTGTGTATGCTTATCAGGAGCTTTCTAAATATTACCTATCTAAAAACGATACGGTAAACTATGCCAACTGCCAACGAGCCATTAGCCAAATAAAATAACAACAAATTACAGCTACAACAAGTATACTGATGGGAATAGTTTTACTACAACAGTTTTAGATGTAAAGTACTTTGTGGTATAGTGGTATAGTGGTACAATTTACATAGGTAAATTGTACCACTATACCAGTTGTTTATATGAATACATTTATATTATTATTTTATTACTGTATAATTAGTACGGGGTTGTAGTCTACTTACTACCAACAAAAAAGCCCTTCATAAAAGGGCTTTTTGTAATCAAAAAACAAATAAGTGTTATTATTATTTAGCTAAAGTTAAAGTTAAGTTACCTGCACCGTTAGGTTGAGCAGACTCTATAACCAATTTAGTTTCAGTTAATTCAATTACTTTAGATACGTCAGCTTTACCACCTTCAGTTAAAGTAAGTTCAGTAGCCTCGTCGTTAAGTTTCCAAGTACCACCACCTGCTTGTCCTGCAAAGTTATAGGCATAAGTGCCATCTTCTTTATAATTAAAAGTAGAACTAGCTTTAATTTTTTCAACTTGGCTTTTCAACATAGCCTCGTACTGAGTTTTTAAAGAATCCGGCATATTAGGAGGCATAGGAGCAGCCATATCAGCTATTTTCCAATCGCCTGCAATAAGCTTAGATTTTTTATTTCCACAGCTTGCAAAAAATAATACAGCAACAAGTGCTAGTAGGGATAATTTTTTCATCTTATTTCTTTTTAGCGTAACGTGTACGGAATTTATCTACACGTCCTGCAGTATCAACTAGCATGTGTTTACCGGTATAAAACGGGTGCGACATGTTAGAGATCTCTAATTTAACTAAAGGATATTCGTTACCGTCTTCCCATTTGATAGTGTCTTTAGTGTCTGTGCAAGAACGGGTTAAAAATGTAAAATCGTTAGACATGTCTTTAAAAACACATAATCTATAGCTTTCTGGATGAATTTCTTTTTTCATGATATTTAATAAAATTAAGGGTGCAAATATAACACTTTTTAGTTAAAAGCCAATTACTCCTTAATAATTTTCTTTCAAGCTCTTTCTGCCTCCTTTTGTGCCCTATGGGCATTAATTTCAGATAATTAGCCCATAACAGTAAAAATATTATTTATTTTGCAGGCATGATAAGAAAATTTCTACCATTTGTGGCCGGATTGTTAATTTTTGCAAGCAGTTGCACAAATTCTACAAAAGAGACTGAAAATAAGGAAGCAGGCGAAAAAGACACGCTTAGTGCAGAGGTAAATTCGGTAGAGTTAAAAAAACTGAACGAAATGCTGAAGGCTGACCCTAATAATCCCCATCTTTATTATAAAAGAGGGCAAGTTTATTTGGGTTTTAAAGATTTTGAAGCGGCTATTGAAGATGCAAACCGCGCCATAAAAATTGATAGTTTAAATACAGATAGCTTTTATATTTTACTTACCGATGCCAGCTTTACATCGGGTCAAACCCGTATGGCTAAAACGGCACTTGAGCGTTGCATAAAAAATATACCAACTTCCACCAAAGCCTATTTAAAATTAGCCGAAATGTACTTTTTTGTTAAAAAGTATCAAGAAAGTATAACCAATATAAACAGCGCCCTTAAAATAGACCCAACTAATGCTTTAGGTTACTTTTTAAAAGGCATGTGTTATAAAGAAAGTGGCGATACTGCTTTAGCCATAAGCAGTATGCAAACAGCTTGCGAGCAAGATGATAAATATTACGATGCTTATATGGAGCTTGGTAGCATTTTAGCTGCTAAAAAAAGTATGTTATGTATAGAGTATTTTAATAATGCCCTGCGCGTAAAACCGCAAAGTACTGAGGCTATTTATTTTGTAGGTAAGTTTTATCAGGATACTAAAAGGATACCGCAAGCTGTTGATGCGTATAACAAACTGCTAAGTGTAGATAAAAAAAATAAACACGCCCTATATAATTTAGGGGCTATAAACTACACCTACTTAAAAGATGTAGAAAAAGCCAAAGGCTATTTTACCAAGGCAATTGATAGTGATGCAGAGTATGCCGAAGCTTATTTAGCACGCGGTATATGTTTTGAAGATTCAAAAAACTTGGCAGATGCCGAAGCTGATTATAAAATGGCGGTACAAATAAAACCAAATTACGACCCCGCTATTGAAAAGCTAAATAGTTTATTAGATAAGAAAAAGGGTAAATAGACTTTAGTTTATTTTAAAGTACGTTTAAAGTCTGCTCTTTAATTTTTTCAATCTCGTCTTTCATTAACACCACTAACTGCTGTATATCGGCGTCGTTAGCTTTTGAGCCAATAGTGTTAACCTCACGCCCCATTTCCTGAGCAATAAAGTTTAATTTTCTACCACCGGCAGGTTCTTTAGCCGTATCCATAAAATGTTTTATGTGTGTGCGTAAACGGGTTTTCTCTTCGGTAACGTCAATTTTTTCCAAGTAATAAATAAGCTCTTGCTCAAAGCGGTTTTTATCAATGCTTTCGGCAGCAACAAACTCGGCAATGTTTTTATGTATGCGGGTTTTTATTTTTTCAATGCGTAAAGGGTCGGTTACTTCTATTTTTTCCAAGTAACCTAATAGTAGGTCTGTTCTTTTAGTAAATTCAGTTATTAGCGATTTCCCTTCTGTCTTTCTAAAACTAATAGTTCCTTCTGCCGCTTTTTTAAAGGCTTCTAAAAACTGTTTGTATTCTTTTTCAGTTAATGTGCTGGTAGCCGATTTTGTAACATCGGGCATACGCATAACCATTTCAAGTAAGTTGGCATTTTGGTCGTTTACTTTAGTAGCCAGTTCTTTTAGCTGCTTGTAATAAGCCTCAGCAAGTGCTACATTTATTTGGGTAGACGGCTGTTCGCTTCTATAATCAACACTAACCGAAACATCAATTTTACCGCGTTCAAATAATTTAGCAAGTTCAGTTCTCAGTTCAATTTCTTTTTCGCGATATAAACTTGGCATACGTAACGAGGCATCTAGACCTTTGCTGTTAAGCGAGCGAATTTCTATAGTAATGGTTTTATCTTCAAAATCTACCGAGGCTTTTCCGTAGCCTGTCATTGATTGCAGCATATATTTATTTTTTGCAAATGTATAGTAAAAGCACAATACTAACTTTTTATTGTTTAAAACAAAAATTACGAGCCTTAAAAAAGGCTATTGCTTTATTTATTTTAGCAACAATTAATTTTTGTTTACATGGAGTATATTGATTTAAAAGAGAAATTAGAAAAGCTTCTTACCGAAGATTTATCTAACCGAAATACCTTGCAGGAAAGCCGCCGTAACCTGTTTTTAAATTCAGAAGGCGCCAAAGTGCAACAACAAATTGTATCGCAAAAAGAGATTGAAATAAACAGTCTTAACTTACTTGTTGAGAAGAAAAAAAGCATTCTTCAACAAAAAGATGATGAAATTGAAACCCTAAAGAACCAATTAAAAGAGTTTCAAGATAAAATAGCAAGCATAGAATCTGCTCATGCAGCAGAGAAAGAAGAGATAAGCTCTAAATTACAGGATACCGAAGAACTTACTAAGCTTAGTATTGAAAATGAGGGGTACACGGGTAAAATTAGAGAACTTATTTATCATGTAGACAGTCAGAATACCGAAATTGAAAGTCTTAAACTTCAACTAAGTGTAAAAACCGAATTTGGAAACAAAGCGACTGAGTTAGAAGAAAAAACTGCTGAGCTAAACGGTATGTCAGAAAAACTGGATTTGATTAGCAATTCAGAACGTACGTTGAAACAATTGGTGGCTTCTCAAAACTTAGATATAGAGAAACATAAAATTGAATTAAGTACATTAAAAGCTCAAACCGAAGAAATTGTTGCAGGTTGGCAGCAACAGCAAGAACAATTATTAATTGATAATGCAACCTTACAAGCTGATTATTCAACTTTATACTTACAATTTACTGAACTACAACAAACAACACCTGTTGTTGAGGAAGTTGAAAGCGTAGTTGAAAATATACAGGCAGAAAAAGAACATTTATCATCTGAATTACAAGCTGTTAAACATGAGTTAGAAGTTATATCTCAACAACGCGATGAAAAAGTAGTGTTGTTACAATCAGAAATCAGCTCATTGCAATCTCAAATAGCAGCTTTACAAGAAGGCATTTTAGCCGAAACAGAGGAGAAGCAAAATCTTAGCCAGCAATTAGAACAACTTACTTCTATCGTTTCTCAAAAAGAAGAACAGTTAAATTCAAGTGCTGAAAAAACAGATGACGAAGCGTTTATTGATAAATTATTGAGTCAGGTTAATTTATTAAACGACCAAAAACATACGTTTGAAACCTTGTTTCAAACAACCGAGGCTGATTTACAGGCGGCTAATGAAACTTTAACTAATCTTACTCAAGTTATTG
The DNA here is from genome assembly GCA_035484495.1 of Bacteroidia bacterium. GTDB lineage: Bacteria > Bacteroidota > Bacteroidia > B-17B0 > Aurantibacillaceae > PALSA-968. The sequence goes on from DATHOW010000064.1 coordinate 17,404, forward strand.
AAAATCAAAAGAGTGCTATTTATAATTTGGAGCATACTAATAAAAACATTAAATTAGCGCAAACATTAATGTTGCAGGTAAAAGATAAAACTGCGGCAAAACAGGCTATAAACGAACTGATACGTGAAATTGAAAATTGTATAGCGTTGTTAAGCGAATAAAAATAAATAAATGATGGGTAAAACTTCGGTAAACATAACAATAGCAGGACTAAGTTACCAGCTAACGTTAGATGCGGCAGACCATGACATGGTTCAGCAAGCGTCCTCATTTATTAATGAACATATTTCTGAATTTGAAAAAAATTATCCCGTTAAAGAAAAACGTGACCTTCTTGCCATGGTTAGCCTTCAAATGGTTACCGAACTGCTAAAAACTAAGCAACAGCAAGCCTCAGAGATACACCGCTTACAAACGCTTTTAGATGAACTTAATAGTATGGTAGAAAGCCATACTAAAAAAGTACAGGCTTAACGCAATTTCTTTTTCGTATGGGTTTGGTTTGTAGCCACAAACTAAATATATATGAACATAATTATAGCCATCATTGCCATATCAGTAGCCTTAGTAGGCGGACTGATTGCCGGGTTTATCCTAGCTAATTCTCGTTTAAACAAAAGCGGTCAGCAGGAAAAAGAAAACCTTATTAAAGAAGCCGAGTTAAAAAACGAAGCTGTTAAACAAGAAAAAATACTTCAGGCAAAAGAAAAATTCTTTCAGTTAAAAACCCAGCACGATAAACAAGTAACTGACAAAAATCAGGAACTTCAAAAAAGGGAGACTAACATTAAACAAAAAGAAACCGATCTTAACAAAAAGAACGAAGAAGCTAACCGTAAACAACAAGATGCGGATAAAATTAAAGCTCAAGTTACCCAACAGTTAGAAGTCATTAACAAAAAGCAAGAAGAGATTGAAAAAGCGCATGTAAAACAAGTGCAGCAATTAGAAGCTATTTCGGGTTTACGTGCTGCCGAAGCTAAAGAACAGTTAATTGAAACCATTAAAGGCGAGGCTAAAACCGAAGCCATGAGTTATGTTAAAGACATAATGGATGAGGCTAAAATTAACGCCAACAAAGAAGCTAAAAAGATTGTTATACAAGCCTTACAACGAGTAGGAGCAGAGCATGCAGTTGAGAACTCGGTTACTGTTTTCCACATTGAAGGCGATGAAATGAAAGGCCGTATTATTGGTAGAGAGGGTCGTAACATACGTGCTTTTGAAGCTGCAACAGGTGTTGAGGTTATTATTGATGATACCCCTGAAGCAATTATTTTTAGTTGTTTCGACCCAATCCGTCGTGAAATTGCGCGTTTGGCCATGCACCAATTGGCTTTAGATGGACGCATACATCCGGCTCGTATTGAAGAGGTGGTTGAAAAAGTAAAAAAACAAATTGAAGAAGAAATTATTGAAACGGGTAAACGTACTTGTATTGATTTAGGCATTCATGCTTTGCATCCTGAATTGCTTCGTCACGTTGGCAAAATGAAATATCGCTCATCTTACGGACAAAACTTATTACAACATAGCCGCGAGGTTGCAAACCTTTGTGCGGTTATGGCTGCTGAAATGGGCTTAGACCCTAAGATGGCTAAACGCGCCGGTTTATTACATGATATTGGTAAAGTAGCTGATGAAGAGTTAGAACTTCCGCACGCAATTTACGGTATGAAATTGGCTGAAAAATATAAAGAGAAACCTGAAATATGTAATGCCATTGGTGCTCACCATGATGAGATTGAAATGACCACCATGTTGTCGCCCATCGTTCAAATATGTGATGCCATAAGCGGTGCTCGTCCGGGTGCACGCAGAGAGATGGCAGAGCAGTATATGAAGCGTTTAAAAGATTTAGAGAATGTAGCCTTATCGTACCCTGGTGTTGAAAAAACTTATGCTATACAAGCCGGAAGAGAATTACGTGTATTAGTTTCATCTGATAAAGTAACCGATCAAAATGCAGAAAAACTGGCATTTGAAATTTCGCAAAAAATACAAACTGAAATGACCTATCCGGGTCAAGTAAAAGTTACCGTTATCCGCGAAACAAGGGCTACCAGTTACGCTAAGTAATTTGTAAAATACCGTTATGAAAAAGATAGTTTTTGTTTTTTTTATTTTCTTTTTGAGTGCTGGGGCTTATTCGCAAACCACTAAAATGGATAGCCTGCTTAGCAAACAACCGGCAAAAAAAGTAAAAACCTATCTTTCTGCTGCGGTGGGCGCATCTTTACCCGTAAGCGATTTTGCTTTAAAAGATATAAATAACCCGGGTTCAGGTTTTGCCAGTTTAGGATATAACATAAATGCATCTTTAGCTTGGTTATTTAAAAAAGGCTGGGGAATTTCTTTACTATACAGGTATCAATCTAACGATTTAGATAAAGTGGCTTTAGCACAGCAGTACAACACCAAATATCCGTCTGTTAAATTTGATATTGTTTCAACTCCTTGGAAAGTGAATGCATTTATGCTTGGCTCTTATAATAGTTTTCCTATTAGTGAATCTAAAGACACGTATTTTGATTGTAAAGTAATGTTAGGGGTAGTTAGGTCAACCTCTTTTGGTATGACACTAACCGGAAAACAAGGTAGCGGCTCAGCTACCGTAACATCTCCAACAGCAAGTGCCAATGCTTTTGGATATTGCTTGGGTTTAGGAATTCATCATCAAATTGCCCGCGAATTGTTTGTTGGTTTTAATGTAGATTATTTTCAGACTACTGTAAATTACGGAGAAGTAGCTATTACTGCCAGTAATGGGGCTACAACACCAAATACATTAAGCCAAAAAATTGGCACTGTAAATTTAAGTCTTTCAATAATTTGCAGGGTAGATTAAAAATCTATGCATTATACAAAGCACCACCACAATTACTTTTACTTGCTCCGGTAACTTGTTTTAAGCAATTAACCTCGTTACGCAAACGCAAAACACCTAAAAACGCAAATATTAAAGCTTCTTTAAATTGTATGGTTTTATCGTCGGGTAAAATTAATTTACAAGCTGTATAGTGCTTTATTCTCTCAATAAAATAAGCATTGTAAGCCCCTCCACCTGTTAGCAGTACATTTTTTATTTTGAAATGATTTAAAACCCTTGCTGTTTGAAAAGCACTATGTTCAATAGCAGTAGCTAATTTATCATTTAAGGAAATAGGTTCACTTTCTAATAAAGAAATTACCTTTTCGTCAATCCACTCTCTGCCTAATGATTTAGCTTTAAAATTTTTATAGAAAGAAAGGGCATTTAATTTTTTCAGTAATGCTTGATTAGCTTTTCCTTTAGCAGCAAGTTTACCACCTTTGTCATAAGACATTCCGGCTTTATTGGCGTAAAAATTAAACACTAAGTTTGTCGGGCAAATATCAAATGCTAAGCGTTGTTTTTTATGCGTAAACGATATGTTTGCAATGCCGCCAATGTTTAAGCAAGCATCGTAATCACTAAAAAGCAATTCATCACCAATAGGTACTAAAGGAGCTCCTTGTCCACCAAGGGCAACATCAGTACTCCTGAAATCGCAGGTGGTTGTAATACCGGTTAATGCAGCTATAGCAGCCCCATCACCAATTTGGCAGGTAAAGCCATTTTGTGGCTGATGAAATATAGTTTGCCCGTGCGAAGCAATTAAATATACTTTATGTTTCTTTCCTTTTAAAAACTGATTAACTGTTTGTGCCGAGAATTTTCCGAAATCAATGTGCAGTTTCCAAAACTCCTGCGCATTTAGTAAATGGGCGTTTTGTAATTTTTCTTTCCATGTTTTATTGTAGGTAAATGTTTTTGCTTCAATAATTTTATAAGTCCACTTGCTTTTATTTTTTGTAAACGAGCATAAAGCTACATCAAGCCCATCAAGCGATGTTCCGCTCATTAAACCAATAACAGTATAAGTATTTTTTAATTCCATTAATTAGAAACGAGTTTGAAAATTTCGTTCACACAACGCTCTCCATCCATAGCAGCAGAAACAATTCCTCCCGCATAACCTGCGCCTTCTCCACATGGATATAAACCTTTTACCTGCGTATGCTGGCAAGTTTCCTTATCTCTTGGTATACGTACCGGAGTTGAAGTACGTGATTCTACCCCAACAATAACGGCCTCGTTGGTTAGGTAACCTTTCATTTTTGCACCAAAGTTTTTAAAGCCCTCTTGCAAAGTTTTACCAATTACATTTCCTAAAACAGGTAACATAGATACGCTTGTAATGCCAGGTTGATAAGAGCAATCGGGTAGGGTAGAGCTTGTTTTATTTTCAATAAAATCTATCAAGCGTTGTGCAGGCGCCGTTTGTGTTTTACCTCCTGCAATCCACGCCTTATGTTCTAGTTGTTTTTGCAGTTCAAGTGCGGCTAAATTATTTTGCTTGTCAAAATCTTTCCAGTCGCCTGTATCCAAACCAACCACAATGCCCGAGTTTGCATAAGGGTTATTACGTTTAGATGGGCTCCAGCCATTAGTAACAACTTCTTCAACATCAGTTGCACAAGGGGCTATAATGCCACCCGGACACATACAAAAAGAATATACGCCTTTGCCATTTACTTGATTTACTAAGCTGTATGATGCCGCTGGCAAAAACTCACGTACATTTTTTAACTGATTAATATTACAATGATATTGTATGCTATCAATAATTTCCTGTGGATGCTCAACTCTAACGCCCATAGCAAAAGGCTTAGCCTCTATGGCTATGTTTTTATCGTTTAGTAAATAGTATATATCTCTGGCACTATGGCCTGTCGCCAATATTAAATAATCAGCAGAGTGATTAGTAGTTTTATTTGTTTCTGCATAAGAAACCTCAATAGATTTTATCTGCTGTTTTTCTACAATGATATCGGTAAGCTTAGCGTTAAAATGAATTTCTCCACCAAAATCTAGTATGGTTTGCCTGATGGTTTCAATTATTTTAGGCAGTTTGTTAGTCCCAATGTGCGGGTGTGCATCAACCAAAATAGTTTTATCGGCCCCATGAAATACCAAGGCTTTCAGTATTTTAACCACATCACCTCGTTTTGATGAACGGGTGTAAAGTTTACCATCACTATATGTTCCTGCACCACCTTCGCCAAAGCAATAATTACTTTCGGGGTTTACTATATGTTCTTTATTTAAAACAGCTAAATCTCTACGACGTGTTTTTACATCTTTACCGCGTTCAAATATAATGGGCTTTAAACCTAACTCTAAACAACGCAAAGCTGCAAATAAACCTGCCGGACCGGCACCTATAATAATTACTTGCTTTTTATCAGATACGTTTTTATAAACCGCTTTAATTTCATCTTCTTGTAAAGGTTCATTAATAAAAGCTTGCAGGGTTACATTTACTTTTACGTTTCTTTGACGAGAATCTATCGAACGCTTTTGTAAAATAATATGTAACTCATCCTTTTCAGATAGACCTAACTCTAAGCGAGCCTTAGTTTTAATTTCATTTTCAGAGAATGCTTCCGAAGGAGAAAGCGATAGATTAAGCGTACTAATCATCCTTCAAAAGTTATGCTAAACAAAAAAACGTGCGAGTTTAACCTGTTAATTGGGGTTGTAAACTCAGTGTTATCTTTTATTAAAATATTATTTAAACCCGTACTCATTTTCAACTCTATAGCAAATTTAAAATACTGGAAATAAAAATCTACTCCACCACCTGCATCAAAATAATAATCGGTTTGTTTTAAACGTACTACATCGGCATTAGCTTGGTCTTTTTTTCCGGATGCTAAATCAATGCTATAAGTGCCACCGCTTATAACATATACTCCAAAATTACGTATGCGTTTTGATTGCAATTTTAAATTAAGCGGTAATAAAATAAAGGCCGACTCAGTTTTTCGGGTAGCCGTAAACGACTTTACAGGATTAGAGCCTACTATATCAAAAGCATAAAACAGTGTACGCGATGCAAACGAAACGCCAGGTAAAAAACGAAGTCTTACATATTTATGAATTTTAAAATCTACAATAATTCCTAAATTAAAACCCGGGTCGGCTTTGCTGGAAATAGATTTAAGCTTTAACAACTCGTTAGGATATCTAATACTATCATTTATACGATGATCGAGCTGAGAGTTGGGTATCGTATGTATTCTAAAATCAGTTTGATTATATCCTAAACTAAAACCAAAATGTAAACGCCTGTTATAAAAGGTGGGGAGATTTAAACCTCTTTCAGTTATAGGTTGTGCAAATGCAGATGCAAAAAACAGAAATCCAAGCGCAAGAAAAAACAATTTCGTGCGATTGTAAATCAAAGGAGTTAAATTAATTTTTATGGGATTTTTAGTCAGCAAACGTCTACAAAATAACGAAAAAATAGTTGTTTTATTGTTAAGTGATAAAAGTGTTAAACGGTAGCCTTTATGGCCCCTAATTCTTTACCCACTTTAGCAAATGCAGCTAAGGCTTTATCTAAATGCTCTTTCTCATGTCCTGCCGATATTTGCACACGTATACGGGCTTGCTCTTTAGGCACAACAGGATAGAAGAACCCCGTTACATAAATGCCTTCTGCCAATAGTTTTTCGGCAAAAGTTTGTGCCAGTTTAGCATCGTATAACATAATTGGTACAATAGCACTATCTCCATTTTTAAATTCTAAGCCAACTTCTTTAATGCCTTTTTTAAAGTAGTTAATGTTCCACTCTAATTTATCGCGTAGGGCAGTAGTTTCACTTAGCATATCAAACACAGCAATAGATGCACCTACAATATGCGGAGCTAATGAGTTTGAAAACAAATAAGGGCGAGAACGCTGACGAAGAATTTCAATAACCTCTTTTTTACCGGTTGTAAAACCACCCATAGCGCCACCTAAGGCTTTGCCTAATGTTCCCGTAATAATATCTACACGGTTCATTACATTTTTTAATTCAACCGTACCACGCCCTGTTTTGCCAATAAAGCCCGTAGCATGACTTTCATCAACCATTACCATAGCATTGTATTTATCAGCTAAATCGCAAATTTTATCAAGCGGAGCCACAAAACCATCCATACTAAAAACACCATCGGTAACAATCAGTCTGAAACGGTTTGATTGTGCTTTTTTTAACTGCTCTTCCAAATCAGCCATATCGCAGTTTTTGTAGCGATAGCGTTGCGCTTTGCATAAACGCACTCCATCAATAATACTGGCGTGGTTTAACTCGTCAGAAATAATAGCATCTTCTTCTCCTAATAAAGGCTCAAACACACCGCCGTTTGCATCAAAGCAAGCGGCATATAAAATGGTATCTTCTTGATGTAGAAAATCTGCAATCTTTTTCTCTAATGTTTTATGAATGTCTTGTGTGCCACATATAAAACGCACCGATGACATGCCGTAACCATGCGTATCTAATGTTTTATGAGCAGCCTCTATAACTTTTGGATGTGAGGATAAGCCTAAATAATTATTGGCACAAAAAATAAGTACTTCTTTTCCGTTTGCTAATTTAATTGATGCACCTTGTTCAGATGCAATAATGCGCTCGCGCTTAAATAAACCGTTATTTTCAATTGCGGTAAGCTCGGTTTGCAGGTGTTGTATAAATGCTTTAGACATGATTTTATTTTTTGCGAATATCGTAAAAAGATTGCGTGTTCAGCTCAAATTTAACCCATAAAAAAAGCCTTTCATTGAAAGGCTTTTTTTATTAGTGATGTTAGCTATACTTATTCTTTAATTCCAAAAAACTCGTTGTAGCTTACTTCTTTAGTATTTAATTTATAATTGCTTTTAAATAAAGCTAAAACCTTAGCGTAGTAAAGGTTTTCGTATATTTTTTCAGCTTCTTTTTCTTTTTGTAAAATAGACATAGCTGTTTTTTCAACTTCTTCTTCGCTTGGGGTTTGACCGTAACGTGCAAAATGGCTATGTACAAAGCGTTTTGCTTCAGCAGTAGCTTCTTCGTTACTTACAGTAAGGTTATTGCTTTTAATTATTTTATTTTCAATTAACTTCCATTTCATTGAAGTAGCCCAAGTACCAAATTCAGCATTTAATTGCTCCATAGTTACCGGTTTATCGTTTACAGCCATTAACCAACGTTTTAAAAAATCTTCAGGTAAAGCTGGATTGATAGTTTCAATTAATGTTTTTTCTATTTCAGTAAATAATTTACGGTCACTATCTTGCGCAAACATCGAAGATAATTCTTCTTTTATTTTATTTCTGAATTCTTCTTCTGTTTTAATAGAGCCATCACCATAAACTTTTAAAAATAACTCTTCGTTAATGTCGGCATCTTCCATGCGGGCAATGTTTTTAACGGTAAGTTGTAGGTTACAATTTAGAGCTTCAGCTTCTTCTTTGTTTATACCTAAAGACACAGCTAATTCAACTGCATCAGCATAAAGCTCTTTACAATTAATAACCAGCTTATCTTCTTTTTTAACACCGGTAAGTTTTTTCTTACCTATTTCGCTTTTTAAGCGCTCAATGCCAATACTGGTAGATTTAAAAATACCGCCTGCTTTAATAGCACCGGTTTCGTCTAATTCATTAATGTCAACAAATACAACGTCTTTTTCTTCAGCAACCTCAGGATTGGTAGGTTTTCCGTAATTTTTACGAACGTCTTTTACATATTTATCAATAAGCTCATTGTCAATTTTCACTACTTCATAGGTAAAGGCAGTTTTATCAGAAACTACTACTTCAAAATTAGGCGCTAAACCTAAATCATATTTAAAAGTAAAAGCTTTACCATTATCCCAATCAATTTTTTCGTCGGCTTTAGGAAGCGGGTTACCTAAAATTTCGATTTTATTTTCGACTATATAGCTGTTTAAGCTATCGTTTAAAATTTTATTTAACTCATCTGCCAAAACAGATTTGCCGTACATTTTTTTAATCATTCCGGCTGGCACTTTACCTGCTCTAAAGCCCGGAAGTGATGCCTGACGTTGTGCTTTTTTAATCGCATCTTCAACACGTTTTTCGTAATCAGCAGGACCAACTTCAATGGTAACAACTGCATTTAATACATCAATATTTTCTTTGGTAATATTCATTTCAATAAAAGTTTAAAATAAGGGGGCAAATTTACTGTTTTTAGTGCATATTTAAAAATTTATTTATTTACCCAAAGCCCTGTAATTATTGGGCTTTACCTAATTACAAAATATTAACTACTATTTAATTTTGTTTTTGTAAATGTTTATTAATTTCACATCGATAAAAATTTAATTTAACTAATAAAACACAACAACATGGCATTTGAATTACCAGCGTTACCATACGCAAACACAGCATTAGAACCACATATAGATGCAAAAACAATGGAAATCCATCATGATAAGCATCACCAAGCATATGTAACCAACTTAAACGCGGCAATTGCCGGTACCGATGCTGAAAAATTAAGCATCGAAGAAATTTGCAAAAACATTTCAAAGTACCCAATGCCGGTTCGTAACAATGGTGGTGGGCACTTTAACCACTCTATGTTTTGGAAATTAATGAAAGCAAACGGAGGTGGAAACCCAACGGGTGAGCTTGCTACTGCAATTGATAAACATTTTACAAATTTAGAAGAGTTTAAAAAACAATTTGCTGCTGCGGCTGCAACTCGTTTTGGTAGCGGTTGGGCTTGGCTTTGTGTAAAAGCTGATAAAACATTAGCTATCTGTTCTACCCCAAATCAAGATAACCCTTTAATGGATATTTCTGATTGTAAAGGCACCCCAATTTTAGGCTTAGATGTTTGGGAACACGCCTATTATTTACATTATCAAAATCGTCGCCCTGATTACGTGGGTGCTTTTTGGAATGTAATTAACTGGGATGAAGTAAGCAAAAACTACCAAGGCGCTATTAAATAGAGCTTGTTAATTAAATTATAGTAAGAGGATTTGCACTACGCAAATCCTTTTTACTTTTACCTGTATCCAAGTGTATTGAAAAAAATTATCCTCATATTATTTATTATCTGTGCAGGTAAGTTGTTTGCTTCTCACACAACAAAAAATAGTTGTATTGAGATACTCGCAATAAATAACAAAACAGAAAGGCCAAACCCTTTATGGATGGTGCTTAAAAAGAAAAACAATACAGGTAAAAAAATAGTCGCTTCTGTATTGGCTTTTCCTTTGCCATTTGGTGTTATAGGCTTACATCGTTTATATTTAGGTACAAAGCCCTATATACCATTAGTGTATATTGGTACCATTGGCGGGGCTTTTGGCATTTTACCTTTTATAGATTTTTGTGTAATTTTACTTGATAAGGATATAGACCATTACAAGGCTAATTCGCATGTTTTTATGTGGATAGAAAATCAAACCAAAAAACCAGAAACAACTACTTATGACTGAAAATAGCGAAGAGAGAATACGGAAAGCCTTTCAAAATAAAGACTGGAGCCAAATAAAAGCAACTGATAGCTGGCAGATATTTAGAATAATGAGCGAATTTGTGGATGGCTTTGAGCGTATGGCTAAAATTGGCCCATGCGTTTCTATATTCGGAAGCGCACGTACAAAACCCGAAAATCCATATTATCTATTGGCCGAAGAAATTGCCTATAAACTAACATTGGAAGGTTATGGCGTTATCACGGGTGGTGGTCCTGGCATTATGGAAGCTGCTAATAAAGGTGCAAAAAAAGGAAACGGCAAATCGGTAGGTTTAAATATTGAATTGCCTTTTGAGCAAAAACCTAACGATTATGTGGATAGAGATAAGAGTATAGATTTTAATTACTTTTTTGTGCGAAAAACTATTTTCTTAAAATACTCGCAAGGTTTTATAGCCTTACCGGGTGGTTTTGGCACTTTAGATGAGTTGTTTGAAGCTTTAACTTTAGTACAAACAAGTAAAATTGGGGAGTTTCCTGTTGTTTTAGTGGGTAGAAAATACTGGCAAGGTTTGCTAGACTGGGTTAAAAGAGTAATGATGGAAGAAGAGCATAACGTAAATAAAGAAGATTTAGATCGCGTGCATGTGGTTGATACAGCTGATGAGGCTGTTAAAGTTATTACAGATTTTTATACCAAGTATTTGTTAAAACCAAATTTCTAATTGGTAACCCTTATAAACAAAAAATCCGCTTCTATTTGGAGCGGATTTTTTGTTTTTTTAATGTATTATATTATTTAGTAGGTTGATAATATTTAATAGCACTCGCCATTTTTAAGAAATAATATTTTTTTGAGTTAATTATTGCAGGTTGGTAATTAATAGCATTTACTTGCAATTTAAATGTAGCGAGGTCATAATTAGCATAAAATGGAGTAGGGAAATCATTTGGTCTAAACGCAGCAGAATCTACTGTTGGTAAACAAGTTCTTTTATATACAAATCCTTTATCATCAGTCATATAAATAAATACAGAGTCAGAATTGGTAGTATAATTTTTAATTGGAATTGTATACTGCACAGTAGCATTATAAATAGAATCAACCGAATGAGTTGTAGAGTCAGATTTATACAAAGCAACAGCTCCTTTGTAAGTTAAATTAGGATAATTTAGAGAATCTCGATGTTTATATGGGAATGGAATTGTATCAAAAGGATAGGCAGGTACAGCGACTAAAGTTCTTGGGTAAATTGGAGCCCATTTCGAATCCCAAAGTGCCGGGTCATAAGAATAAGTTGGGTTAACTCTTGGTGAAGTAAAGGTAAAAGCAGTATCAGTTCCATTTGCTGCTTTATGCCAACGAGCTGTGTTCGAAAGGTTTAAAGTGAAATTTGATATAGATGATAAGTAAGATAAGGCAGTAGATTTAGCTAAAACCGAATCATTTAAAGTGATAGCACCCCCATCTAGTAAAGTACTAAAATTACCTGTACCGCTTGCTAGTTTTGCCATGCCATACTCGTACTCATTTTTAAAAGGACTAATAATTACCGTTTTTTCATCAGTAACTTGTGCTGATACAAAAATAGCGTCGGCATCTGCAATTGTTGGAAACCAAGGTGTTGTATATACTAAATCAGGATAATTACCATTGCTTTGCGATTTGGTAGGAAATGGTGTAGTATCTTTTTTACAGCTAGTAAGTACTGATAAAGATGCCAAAGTTAATAAAGATGCAGCGTAATATAATTTCTTCATAATTGTAAAATAATAATTTTTAACTTTTTACTTCGAGATGCAATTTTAATCAAAAATAAATTAGTGGGCAATAAACAGGCAAATAATTTTTTAAACGGTTGATTTTAACAAAAATACGGTAGCTAATCTCCCTCTATATAATCCAAATCTTTACCAAAAGTTTCTTCCAAATAATAGAGTGATACAAAGGCAATTAGCAGAATTATGACTCCAGTTATAATGGTAGCTGTTAAACCTTCTTTGCCAAAAAGCATGGTCATTAGTGTTAATAAGTAAGATATTAGGATAGTTGACCCTCTCACAAAATTGGGTGCTGTGGTGGTAGCTGTAGCTCTTATATTAGTGCCAAATAACTCAGATGCTGTGCTTATAAAAACGGCCCAATAACCTGTTGCAAAACCAATAAACACAATGCATCCGTAAAATATGGATACAGATTGCCCACCTAGAGTAAAGTATGAAACCATTCCTAAAACTGTAAGTATGAGGAAGATAAATAAGGTTTTCTTCCTGCTTTTAAGCCATTGTGAAATCGCACCGCAAACCAAATCGCCAACCGTAATGCCCGAATAGGCATACATTATAGCTTTGCCACCTGTTATTAATTTAGCATTTAAAGGGTCTCCGCTTAATTTGGCAAATAATTCGGGCGAAAAAATGACTAAAGTGCCCATTACGTACCAAACAGGTACAGTTACAAATATGATACATAAGTATTTTAATAAGCGCTTACGATTACCAAAAAGCTGAAAAAAGTTGCCTTTGCTTATATTTTCTTGCTTAATATTGTTAAACATCCCCGATTCGAACACACCAATACGAAGTAATAGTAAGACTAAGCCCATTGCTCCCCCAAAAAAGTATGAATGTCGCCAACTGCTAAATACATCGCTCATAAACCCTGCTACCACAGCACCAAATACGCCCACAGTAGCCACAATCATGGTGCCAATGCCTCGTTTTTCTTTACTCATGGTTTCGCTTACCAAAGTTATACCGGCGCCAAGCTCACCCGCTAAGCCAAAGCCCGAAACAAAGCGTAAAGCCGCGTACCAATCAGTACTATTTACAAAACCATTTGCAATATTGGCAATAGAGTAGGTTAGGATAGAACCAAACAGAACGGATAACCTGCCTTTTTTATCGCCTAAAATGCCCCAAAACAAACCACCTATAAGCATGCCAGCCATTTGCCAGTTTAGCAACATTTTGCCGTAATAGGCATTTAACTCGGCTAATTTTTGTGGAGTAAGGTTTTGAAATTGAAGAGGAAGAATTTCATTTAAACTATGAGTGCGCTCAACACCAAAAAGCAATAAATCATAAATATCAACAAAGTAACCAAGTGCTGCAACTATAATTAATTTGTTTAAGGCTTTTGTTTGATTCATTATTTAACAGCCTTTAAACTTAAATCCAAACTTTTTACATGATGGGTTAAAGCACCTACCGATATAAAGTCTACTCCTGCCAAAGCATAATTGCGAATGGTTTTTTCGGTAATGCCACCCGATGCCTCAGTTTCATATTTTCCTTTAATTAACGTAACCGCTTGTTTTACCAGTGCAGGGGTGAAATTATCGAGCATTATTCTGTTTATCTTACCATGTGCTAGTACTTTTTTTACATCATTAATTGTGCGACACTCAACTTCAATAGCCAGTTTTAATTTATTTTTTTTCAAATATAAATTAGCTGCATCAATGGCTTGAGTTATGCCTCCTGCAAAATCTATATGATTATCTTTTATTAAAATCATATCGTATAAAGCGTAACGGTGGTTTGCTCCGCCTCCAATAACTACGGCCCATTTCTCAAAAAAACGAAACAAGGGAGTTGTTTTTCGTGTATCAATAACTTTAGTATCTGTGCCTTTACAAAGTGTTTGTAGCTGATGGGTTTTGGTAGCAATGCCACTCATGCGTTGCATAATATTTAGCACCAAACGCTCAGCAGTAAGTAATTGGTAGGTTGGCCCACTAATGGTAAAAGCAACGTCTCCTTTTTTAACAGGGGTGCCATCTTTTATCTTTTCGGTAAATTTTATTTTCGGATTAACTTTTTTAAAAATGAAACGGGCAGCCTCTACTCCGGCTAAAATGCCATCTTCTTTAACCAATAACTGCATGTTACCGTTTTGCTTTTTTGTAAGAGTGGCTAAGGTAGTGTGGTCTCCATTACCAACATCTTCAGCAAAAGCTTGTTTTACAAAGGTTTTAAAGTTAAAGTTGACTTGGTGTTTTTTTATGTAGGATTTCATACGCATTCAAAATTATATAAAGTTTTAAAGTAACAAGGTTTAAAATTTAGATACTATTATAAAACAATGATAACTTTACCAAGTGAAAATAATATTACTTCAAATAGATAAAACCGACCAAAGCTTTGTTGAACAAGGTGTGCAGGAGTTTACCAAGCGTTTAACACGTTATACCACTTTCGAAACCATTACAATTAACATTAATAAAACAATTAGGAACAAAACTATTGCCGAACAAAAGCAAGAAGAGGAGAAACAATTACTTGCTCACTTAAGTAAATACGATATGGTGTTTTTATTGGATGAGATAGGAAAAGAGTTTTCTTCGGTACAGTTAGCCCATCAAATACAAAGCATTTTAAATTCGGGTAAAAAAAGTTTGTGCTTTGTTATCGGAGGCCCTTATGGATTTACGGATGAAATGCGAAAAAAATACTCCCTAATTAGTTTTTCTAAATTTACATTCTCTCATCAAATGATAAGGCTTTTATTTTGCGAGCAACTTTACCGAGCCTTTACTATTATTAAAGGAGAGAAGTACCATCACAATTAAGTAAAACTACTGCCCCCAAGACTTCTGGGTACCATTACTATTATCTTTAAAATTATTTTTTAAAGAAAAATTCATGGTAAAGCCCATGCGATACCGCACATATTTGCCATCCCTAATAGCAGGCTGCCATTTAGTTAAAGATATAACACGTATAGCTTCATTATTACAACCACCGGCAAGCCCACTATTTAATACTTTAATATTAGAAGTCATGCCATCCGGCTCAACTATAAAACTTAACTGTACTTTACCTTCTATATTTTGACGCGCTGCCACATCAGGATACTCAAGATTTGAATAAATAAACTCTGTAAATGTTTTATCTACATTATTAAACAGGGGCGAGCGTTCGGCAGTTTCATAAATGTTTGTCGAACTATCAGTAGGTATATCAATATAAAGTGGGGTATCAAAGCCACGCTCTTTTACCTGCTTTTTGTACTTAGAGATAGAAAAAGGAACTTCTAAATTAAAATTTACGTTAGTAGCAACACCTTCTTTATTAGAAGGAATCCAGTCTAATAGACTTAATAGTCTTATGGCTTCCTTATCTGTAGCAGGTGTAAGCGATTTAAATACAGTAACATTGCTTGTTTTCCCATCTTTAGTAACAACAAAGTTAAGTTGTACAACACCCTCTTTTTTATTTTTTAAATCCTCCGCCGGATAAACCAAATGGTCGTGCAAAAAATGCTTTAATTCTGTTTTTCCGCCATAAACTTCAGGGAAATTATCTACGTTAAATTGATATATGCCCTTATCTACCTGAGCGTTAAGTGTAAAAACACTTACTAAGCAAATTATAAATAGTGATTTAAAAAACTTAATCATGCTGAAAATATTTTTCTACTTCATCTAAAAACCAATCGGGTGGGGTGCAAGGCTTATTGCGTTCTCTATCAACAAAAACAAGGGTTACAACGCCTGTGTTTAACAACTCCTTTTTATCATTAAAACATTCGTAATGAAATGTAAAACGTACTCCGGGTACTTCTTTTATAGTAGTAACAATGGTTAGCTCATCATCATAAAAAGCTGGTTTTTTATATTGTATGGTAAAATCAAGTACGGGCAATAAAATGCCTTTATCTTCAATTTCTTTATAGCTGAAGCCAATTTTACGTAGTGCCTCTACTCGGGCAACTTCATAATATTGGGCATAGTTTCCGTAATAGGCGTAACCCATTTGGTCAGTTTCGCCATAACGCACACGTATTTTTGTTTCTGATATTAACATAATGGTAACAAAAATAATTTTTATAATTACAATAGCCCATTACATTTGTAAAAATGTATAAAAACTTTAAGCTCCCCATAAAATTAGGTTTTGCAAGCGCATTGCTTTTACTGTTATCGTGCAGTAAGCATTTGTATGTTCAACAAACCACCCCTCAACATTTTGTTGTAAATAATAATGAGGTAGATTCTCAAATAGTAAAAACCATACAACCCTATAAGCAAAGCCTAGATGGTAAAATGCACGAGGTAATTGGTACAACACCCATTTCGCTTACCAAAAAAACGCCCGAAAGCACTTTGGGTAACTTTTTTGCTGAGGCGATTTTTGATAGAGTGAAACATTTACCTAATATAGATACTGTAAACACTTTTGCCATGTTTAATAATGGGGGGCTACGTACATCGGTACCGCAAGGCAATATTATGGTGGGTAGTATGTATGAGCTTATGCCGTTTGAAAACAAATTGGTAGTTGTAAAAATAAGCTCAGATAGATTGCTTAAGTTGCTAAACTTTATAATAGAAAAAGATGGTGCTCCTGTTGCCGGCATTAGATTTGTTATAGCTGATAAAAAGCCTACAAATATTGAGATTAATGGCAAATCCTTTGATGCCAACATCACCTATTATGTGGCTACGAGCGATTATTTAGCCGGTGGTGGAGATAAATTTTTTAGCGCAGATGAAAACAATTCGACAGTTAAAACTGATTTTTTATTGCGCGATATTTTAATTGATTATTGCAGAAACCTTAGCAAACAAAATAAACCAGTAACCGCAAATTTAGATGGCAGAATACAGTACGCAAAATAGACGCGAATTTTTACGCTATATGCTTGGTGCAGCAGCCATATATGGTAGCGCATCAAATTTACTGGCAAACGAAATTTTGCTTGATAAAGGCATGAGTAAACTAACTATACTTTACACCAACGATGTGCATAGTAGGATAGAGCCATTCCCTGACAACGACCCTAAATATGCTAGTCAGGGAGGCGCTGCAAGGCGTGCGGCCATTGTTAAGAAAATTAGAAAGGAAGAAAAAAATGTGTTACTTCTTGATGCCGGTGATATATTTCAGGGAACACCCTATTTT
>DATHOW010000065.1:0-2204 GCA_035484495.1 Bacteroidia bacterium
ACAACAGTACCTGTATTTGGATTACAATTAGGATTAGTAGGAGTAACCGAAATAGAAGGCCCTGAAATAGAAAAAGTGTAACAAGTTGGCGCTGCGGGATTGTTACAAGCATCTAATACAGACCCTGCTGCATTTGTTAAACAAACAGTATATGTTCCCGGAGTCGTTAAGGCCGGAGTAAAGTTTATTAAAAGTTGTTTATCATAAGTTCCTCCGGCCGAACAATATGTGCTTACAATATCAGATATTGTATACGGCCCACCCGGGCCTGAAACCGCAAAATCTGCATTTTGTATAGAGCCACATTGTATGTTTTCACTAAAGTTAACAAACATTTGGTTTGCCCCACAACCAGGTGTTACAGCCAAACTTTGCATTACCGGTGGTACATTATCAAAAATAATTGCCATACCCGCTGTGCCTGGAGGTGGGAAATATAAGTTATATCCTGACTGGCTACTAGAAAAGTTAGAAATATTTAAAACAAAGCTTTCTCCGGCAGTTACAGCCGGGCACGTATGATTTTGAGGATAACTGCCTCCAGTATAAGGTGCTGGAAAGGAGCCAGTAGTTGCCGAATTAAAATTATTACTTAAAACCCAAGCTGGACCTGTACCAGCTGGCCAAGCACCTCCAACTTGAGAAATATAATTACAAGCAACTTCTAATGCGTGGTTGTTATATATATCTGAACAGCTTGCGCTTGTCATATTAATTAGAGTCCAATCATAATCATCACTATTATTTATTGGATCTATAGCAAAACATAAGTTACCCGAATTTTGAACCGTAAATTGATACCATACATCGTTTTTTTCACCTGATCCTAAACAACTCGTTGTAGAATTTATTTCATTCCCAACATTACCAGTAGCCGTATAAGAAGTTGTAGTAGTAAATGAAGATTGGCAAATTGGTATAGCATCTAAACAATCTTGATTATTTGGAATAAGTGGGGTTGGCGAAGGCGATGTAGCGCATATATCAAAATAACCTAACGTATTATTACTTGGGTTCCATGCTCTAAAATAATATATTACTCCCGGTGTGCCCGTTATATTAATTACTGGCATATTAGCTGCGCCAACTCCATTGTAAGTACAACTAATTAAGGTTAAACTTGAGCATGTTACTCCTGTGTAAGTCGCTACCGCAATATTGTTTAAAGCCGTTCCATAAGTAGTTAAAGTAAAGCTACCTGAAGCAGGAACAGTTGCTGAAAACCATACATCTCCGCCAGAATAGGTTCCACAAACAGGCGCTGGAATTCCTGCTGAAGCTGTTGCGCCATAATTGCTAGATGTTGTTTGATTACAAGCATTAGTTACTGGTAAAGGAATAGCAAAGCAAGGCTCATCGTTTATTGCTTGAGAAAAGCCAATTAAATTTAGAAAAATAAAAAATAAAAATAATTTTAGTCTCATAGTATCTTGTTTAAATCATCAGTGATATCCTTTTTCTGATTCTGTGTCCAAGGGATCATATTTATCAACCACCTCTACAAGTGTAGTTTTCTTTAACACAACACGCTCTATTAATCGAGCACCTAATAAATTTAACATAAAAGCATGAAGGTTATTTATGCCCGACAACGTATGTTTTGGAAAAATACAGGTAATTGATTTTTCATCTTTTGATTTAAATATCAATATATCTGAATTGCGATTTTTAACTCCATCCGACAGCTTTTGAAATTCAGCAGCATCACATTTCACACTATATTCTTGAACACAAACAAAATAAGAATCTTTGAAACTATTAGCCGGATACCAAATACCATAAATAGGTACACTATCACTCAATAAAACTATTGAACGTGTGACCTTGGTATCTTGTGCTTTAACTTGCATTAATACAACAAGCAAGAATAATAGCATTACAAATTTGCGAAAACCCATAATAATGATGTTCTGTTTGTAGTAAAGCTATTAAAAAAAAAGTAATTTTTCTAAAATTTAACTAAAAGTTAACAAAATTAGATTAAGTCTCAAATTTCTCCGATTAAAAATCACAAAACCCAATAATTACCTCAGCTCCTTGTTTACTTCTCATATGCAAACGCTTTGTAAAAAAATTCTTTACTAACTTGCACAACCAAAAGTCTTTAAGTTTATGAATTATATTTTGTTTGATGATGCCAAATGGAGCGATTTGCTACCTCTTACATTTACCCGCCCCGCTTGCGAAATACGAATTGGCATTTT
>DATHOW010000066.1:0-3887 GCA_035484495.1 Bacteroidia bacterium
CGCCACAACTACATCGCAAGCCAACGCAATGTTAGCCCCTGCCCCTGCTGCAACACCATTTACAGCGCAAACAACTGGTTTTTCAAGGTTTCTGATTTTTAAAATAATTGGGTTATAATGCTCTACTACAATATTTTTTATACCCGGGCCCTGTGGGTCTGTAGCTTCAGATAAATCTTGTCCGGCACAAAAGGCTTTGCCTTCGCCTGTCAAAAGCACACAACGTACACTTCCATCACTAGCAGCTTTATCTAATTGTGCTTGCAACTCAATTGCCATTGCACGGTTAAAACTATTAAACTTATCCGGACGGTTTAAACTTAGTTTTAAAACTCCACCTATTTGTTCGTGTAAAATGTTCATGCAAAAATATTTTTGTGAAAAGTATAAAATTATAATTAATCGCACATAAATAATTTTTACCGCTTATACTTTTTTATCCGTACGAAATTATCAAAACATTTATCTTCACGCAATAAACATTTACTATGAAAAAAATTATAGTCCTTGCCTTAACCTTTTGTTTTACAGCAACTATTGCTCAAAAAAAACAAATTACGTTAGAAGAAATATGGAAAATTAAAGCCTTTAGAGCAGTTAGTTTTGCAGGATTTAATAGCATGAACGATGGCCTACATTATACACAACTTGATGAAAATAACGATTTAGCTAAGTATGAGCTTAGCACAGGAAAAAAGGTAGAAGTGCTTGTAAAGACAAGTGAATTAACACCTGAAGGGAAAACATCTGTAATTAAAATAGAAGATTATTCTTTTAGCGATGATGAAACAAAATTAATGCTGAAAAATAATTTGGATACTATATATCGTCATTCGGGTACTGCTACAAATTATGTGTTTGATTTTAAAACCCGTAAGCTAAAAACTCTATCAGACAAAGGAAAACAGATGTTTGCTACCATTGCCCCTATTGGAAATAAAGTAGCCTTTGTAAGAGGGAATAATTTGTTTGTAACCGATTTAGATAATAATACGGAAATACAAATTACAAGCGACGGTGAAAAAAATAAAATTAAAAATGGATGGGCCGATTGGGTTTATGAAGAAGAATTTGCAAAGGCAGAAGCCTTTTTTTGGAATGCAAACGGAACAAAAATTGCTTTTATTCGTTTTGATGAAACCAATGTAAAAGAGTTTGAAATGCCTATTTATAAAGGTCTTTACCCTGAACAGTATAAATTCAAATATCCTAAGGCAGGTGAAGATAACTCGATAGTGAGTGTTTTTATTTATGATTTAGCCTCTAAAAAAACAATTAAAGTTGATATAGGAACTGAAACAAACATCTATATCCCTCGCATAACATGGACTAAGGACGCCAATACACTTTCTGTTCAGCGCATGAATCGTTTACAAAACAAAAATGAGTTGTTATTTGCCGATGCTAATACAGGTGCTACTAAAGTTATTTTATCTGAACAAAACAACACTTATGTTGACATTACGGATGATTTAACCTTTTTAGATAAAAACAAAGGTTTTATATGGAGTAGCGAGAAAGACGGTTTTAACCAATTGTATTATTATGATTTTACTGGAAAGCTCATCAATCAGATTACAAAAGGGAGTGGGGACGTTTTAGAGTTTAAAGGTTTTGATGAATCAAGTAAAACAGTTTATTATACATCAAGTGAAAGGTCGGCAACTGAAAAAGATTTATACTCGGTGTCTTTAGATGGAAAAAAGAAAGTGCAACTATCGCCTTTAAAAGGTACAACCGACGCTGATTTTGCTAAAAGTTTTAAATACTACGTAAGCAACTATAGTAACGCAAACACGCCAACCGTTTATGAATTGCATAGCGCAGACGGTAAACTGATAAAAGTTTTAGAAGACAATAAAGCTTTAAAAGAAAAACTAACACAATACGATTTAACCAAAAAAGAATTCTTCACTTTTAAAACATCAGAAGGGGTTGAGCTTAATGGCTGGATGATGAAACCAACAAATTTTGACAGTTCAAAAAAATATCCGGTGTTTCAATATGCTTATGGCGGGCCAGGCTCCAATAAATGTAACAACAAATATGAAGCGTCTGATTATGTTTGGCATCAACTACTTTGTCAGCAAGGTTATATAGTTGTTTGTGTTGATAACAGAGGCACGCAAAACCGAGGTAAAAAATTTAAAGATGCAACTTATATGCAATTAGGTAAGTTAGAAACCATTGACCAAATTGAGGTGGCCAAATATATGGGCAGCCAATCTTATGTAGATAAAAACCGTATTGGTTTTATGGGTTGGAGTTTTGGCGGCTACTTATCATCTCTTTTAATTACAAAAGGGGCCGATTATTTTAAAGCCAATATTGCCGTTGCCCCAGTTACTAACTGGAGATATTATGACAATATTTATACCGAACGTTTTTTACGTACACCACAAGAAAACGCAAAAGGCTACGACGAAAACTCTCCTGTAAATTTTACAAAAAGCATAAAAGGGAAGTTTCTTTTAATTCATGGTACCGCTGATGATAATGTGCATTTTCAAAATAGTATGGAAATGGAAAAAGCTTTAATTGATAGTAATATTCAGTATGATTTTATGGCTTATCCAAATAAAAGCCACAGTATACTTGGAGGTAACACTCGCCTGCATTTATACACTAAAATGTTAGAGTTTATAAAAAGGAATTTATAGCCTAATTTTTTGTATCTTCACGTAATTAATTATCATGACATCTGACTTAATACAAGAAGACGTAACCAAATTAGTTGTAGCGCTTGTAGCGGGCTCTATAATTGGAGCAGAGCGCGAGTACAACAATAAAAACGCAGGTTTTAGAACCGTAATTTTAGTAACCATTGGGGCTACTTTATTTACCATTCTATCGGGCTTGTTAACCCAAGGGAAGGATTTTCACGTTGCCGGTAACGTAGTAGTTGGTATAGGTTTTTTAGGTGCAGGGGCCATTTTTAAAGAAGGAAATACAGTAAAGGGTATAACTACGGCTGCTACCGTTTGGATATCTGCTGCTATAGGCATGGCGATTGGCATAGGTGAGTATACTATTGCTTTTGCATCTGTTTTTATGGTAATGATTGTTTTGCTTGGTTTTATTTGGTTACAAGGCTTTATAGATCAGTTTAATAGAGAAAAAACCTACAAAATAACCGTATCGTGCCATAAATATAATGTAGATGAAATAACCCATTTTTTTAAGGAAAGTCATTTAAAAGGTGTGTGTGTTTATCGCCACAAAGTAGGTGAAAAGATAACCTACACCCATATAGTTAAAGGGCCTGAGAAGAACCACCATAAGCTTATATCTTTACTACAAAGCAACATACACGTTATAGAGTTTGAGGTTTAAAATATACCCCGAATGAGGTATCTGAAAAGCCATCGGTAACCCCTATCTTTGTAGTAGAATGAAGGTTTTAACAAGAACACTAGCGCAGTTAATTAAGGGAGAAACCGCTACTATTAGCAGTTTTTCTGACGATGTGCTTGCGTTAAAGTTAATTGAAATGGGTTGCATTCCGGGTGAAAAAATAACCCTTCAACACGTTGCCCCACTTGGTTGCCCTTATGCATTTGAAGTAAACGGCACATTGGTTAGCATTCGTAAATCGGAGGCACAGTTTGTACTTATTAGCAAATAATAAAGTGCCAAGCAGCGATTTATTTTTGACCTTACAACAAAAATTTTCCTCGAAAGAGCAGATTAAAATTGCTTTAATTGGCAACCCCAATTGTGGCAAATCTACTTTGTTTAATGCCCTTACCGGACTCCATCAAAAAACAGGCAACTATCCGGGTGTTACCGTAGATAAAAAAACAGGGGTGTGCAAAGCACAAAACCCCATTACTAAACAAATGCAATGGTTTAGGTTAATTGATTTACCGGGTACGTATAGTTTATTT
>DATHOW010000067.1:0-4699 GCA_035484495.1 Bacteroidia bacterium
ACTCTAATTCATTTACTTTACTTAAAACACCCATTGTTTTTAAATAATCAATGTAATATTTTTGATTAAAAGCATTGTAAGATGATGTGCCGTAATAATTTTGTACCATGCCATCATTTAAACTGCCATGTATGGCGGGCGAAGAAAAGTAGTTTTTATCAACCCTATAAAAAGAATGATCTGTTTCCTTTAAGTAATTTATAGCTTGGTTAGAGTAATCGTTATAGCCAATTGGCTGCTTTAAATCAGCTACTTTAACTGTGTCTCTGCGATTAACGGTACACCACGAGAAGTATATTAATTCAATAAATAAACCGGCTAAAAAAGCATATTTATAACTAATGTTGTTTTGCTTTTTAGATATACTATAAAGCATAATAGCATAAAAAATTAAAAACATTTCAGCAAAAAAACGTATGCCGCCATCAACTGCTTTCTTGTCTTGAAAAAATGGATAATTAATTAAAACTAAAAGAAGAGCCAATGTTACAGCAAGACTAAGGATGTTTAATTTATGTTGGCTAACTATTTTATCGAAAGAGTTTATGCTGAAAAAAAGTAGAACTAAGCCTACAAAAAAAGAATAAGTGCGATAGTAATCCCCACTAAATAACCATATAGCTTGGCGGAAGTAGGGAAAAATAATTGGCAACAACCATATTGCAAGTAAAACTAAAGCCGCTCTTTTTACCGGCTTACTTAAAAATTGGAATAACTGAGGAAACAATAATAAGCAGGGTAGGCCACAATAAAAAATAGGGGCTTCCAGCAAGTTTTGCCACCCTTTAAAATTAATTCCGCTGCCTAAAATATCGCTCGAAAAAAAGCGCATAATGCCTGTTCCAAATTGCACTTTATCTGTTGTATGAAACATGGGGGCAGACGATAGTATATGAAAATAGGAATCTGGTCCAGACCCACGCGGACTCTCTATCATTACTTGTAAATGTTCTAAAAAAATTGGAGCACTTAAACCAATGCCAATAATAGAAACCCCTATAATTTTTGCAAACAATAACGAGGTTTTTTTAATGTCAAGTTTCTCTTCTGTTTGTATAATCCTAAAAATGATATAAAGGAAAAGAAATACTGCGTATGGCCAAAAGTTAAATGGTCTTGATATGCCTATTAAAAATATGGGTAAAACAAACCAATGCCATTTGTTTTTTTGATAAAGTAATTCAAAACACAATAAAAGTAATGCTGCATTAAGCACCTCAAACGAAAAAAGAAACCACCCGCTACCTACTATCATATAACCACTAAATGAATATAGCATAGCACCAATAGTAGCGGTGTAATTACTTACCCTTAGTAGTTTTAAATATTTAAAAAACAAAAATCCGGCAAGTAGTATTTTGGCAATTTCCTTATATACTATTAAATAAGGCATATTATTTCTGCCAAAAAAATAAAGTATATAATCAAATGGGTCGTAAAACGAAAAAGATAAAATGTTTTGCCCCATGCCCATATTAAAGGACCAGGATGGGATGCCATACTTAGAAATATAATCTGCCGAATGAATCATCCAGGGCCACGAGGCATTTAACGAATCGCTGCCAATATCTTTAAACAAATATATTTTTTGCTGAAAAATAAAGTCTTTAAAAACAATAAGGGCAACTAATCCTATTAAACCCAAACAAAGCCAAACAGCCTTACTACCTAATGTTTCAAAAAAATCTGTAAGATTACTGGAAGTAGCATCTGTTTGATTACGAGTTGTTTTGCTATGTGTTATTTTTTTAGAAGACACAGTGTTTTTTCTGAATGTGCACAAAGATAAAAATAGTAGTGAAAGTAGAAAGTATCCCATTGATTTCTCCTCGCACATCTATAATAATTTTACCTTTGCGGCATGATTTTTAGCTTAAATCCAAAAAAACACATTAGCATTTCTGATATCGAAAAAATTGTAACAAGTCATACAAAACTTGAATTTTCTGCGGATGCTATAAAAAACATAAAAACTTGTCGTGCTTATTTAGATAAAAAACAAGCCACCCAAAAAGAGCCTATTTATGGTGTAAACACAGGTTTTGGCTCTCTTTGCAATGTAATCATCCCGAATGATGAGTTACAGCAATTGCAAGAAAATCTGGTGAAATCGCATGCTTGTGGCCTGGGTGAAGAAGTACCGCAGGATGTAGTAAAGATTATGCTGCTGCTTAAAATCCGTAATTTTATTTACGGAAAATCTGCCGTAAGCATAGAAACAGCAAACCGATTTCTTTTCTTTTATAACAATGATATTTTACCTGTTATTTATCAGCAAGGCTCACTTGGTGCTTCTGGTGATTTAGCGCCATTGGCGCATCTTACATTGCCTTTATTAGGTTTAGGTGAGGTTTATTATCAGGGTAAAAAAACTACTACCGAAAGCCTGTATAAAAAATTTAAATTAGCCCCCATTAAACTTCAATCAAAAGAAGGTTTGGCACTTTTAAATGGCACTCAATTTATGAGCGCTTATGGTGTTTGGTGTGTGTTAAAAAGTAATCATCTTAACAAATTAGCTGATTTTACAGGCGCTTTATCGGTTGATGCTTTCTTGGGTAGAATTAACCCTTTTAGTGAACTAATACAAAATGTTCGCCCGCATTTAGGGCAAATTGAAACAGCTAAAGCTGTTAGAGGCTATTTAAAAGGCAGTAAATTAATTACACAGAAAAAAGAGTGGGTACAAGACCCATATTCTTTCCGTTGTATCCCGCAAGTTCATGGCGCTACTAAAGACGTGGTAAGACATGTGCAACAAATTATTGAAACAGAAATTAATTCGGTTACAGATAACCCAACCGTTTTCCCTGCTGAAGATGAAATTATTTCAGGTGGAAATTTCCATGGACAACCACTTGCTTTAGGCTTAGATTATTTAGCAATGGGCATTGCTGAATTAGGCAGCATATCTGAAAGACGTACCTATCAACTAATTTCGGGTATCCGCAATTTACCCCCATTTTTAGTGGCAAAACCGGGCATTAATTCCGGTTTTATGATTCCGCAATACACAGCCGCTTCTATTGTTAGTCAAAATAAACAATTATGTACGCCTGCTTCGATTGATAGCATTGTATCCTCAAACGGACAAGAAGACCATGTTAGCATGGGCGCAAATGCCGCTACAAAATGCTACAAAGTGGTAGATAATGTATATAAAATATTTGCTATTGAGTTTATGAATGCCGCACAGGCACTAGAGTTTAGGAAACCCGTAAAATCATCCCCTATAATCGAAAAAACGGTTAGTGATTATCGTAAAAAAGTGAAATTTATAGAGCATGATGTTATTATGTTTACTGAAATAGAGAAAACCATAGGCTTCGTTAAAAAGCTTAGTGTTTAATTTAGCTGTAAAAATAACCATCAAATAACCACCAATCTCTTTATTATCAGCATTAAAATGACTAACAAAAAAAGCTTGTAAGTTGTTATAAATTAATTTTTTATGCAACATTATAAGAGATAAACAACCAACTAAGTAGCCAATACATAACCAAGAAGCAACCAGCTAATAACCACTAACATAAAAGGATAAAAAGATAAAAGGGTAGAAGAGATTTCCCCTCCCTTTTTTAGTTAAATAATAGCTGCAAGTTTAATATAACAACTACGAAGTTTAAATGGCGTTTAAACGCATTCTTTTAATGTTATAAGTTAAATTGTGAAAACACTTGGGTGTTTTTTTAAACGGTTTAAAACAGCTAAAAACAAGTAATTAGGGTTGATAAAAATAGCGTACTTTTGTACGGTTTTAAATTACTGTTGTAACATGAAAGTTTATCTCGATAACGCCGCCACTACTAAATTAGATAACGAAGTTTTTGAAGCAATGCTTCCCTACATGAAAGAGGAGTTTGGTAACCCATCTTCTATTCACTCATTTGGGCGTAAAACCCGCTCTGCTATTGAGGGTGCGCGTAAAATGGTTTCTAAACTTTTAAACGTTACACCGGCTGAGGTTTTCTTTACATCAGGCGGAACAGAAGCTGATAACATGGCTATTATCAAAGCAATTGATGTGTATGGCATTACACACGCTATCTCGTCTAAAATAGAACATCACGCAGTAGAGCACACACTTTGCGAGCTCGAAAAAGCCGGTAAAATAAAACTTAGCTGGGTAAAGGTTGATAAAAAAGGTAACGTAGATTTAAAACATCTGGAAGAATTATTAGCTGCAAATCCTAAATCGTTAGTGTCGTTAATGCATGCTAATAATGAAATTGGAACCCTGCTTCCCTTTAAAAAAGTAGGCGAGTTGTGCGAAAAATACGAATCTATTTTTCATAGCGATACCGTACAAACCATGGGGCATTTCCCAATGGATTTACGCAATATAAAAGTGCATATGGTAACTTGTGCAGGTCATAAATTTCATGGACCCAAAGGAGTTGGTTTTTTATATGTTAATCATTCTATAAAACTAAAACCCCTTATACATGGCGGTGCACAAGAGCGCAACATGCGAGGTGGAACAGAAAATGTATATGGCATTGTTGGCTTAGCTAAAGCACTCGAAATTTGTTTTAGAGACATGGAAGAGCATCAAAAACATATACGCGGACTAAAAAATTATATGATTGAGGAATTGAAAAAAAATATTCCGGGTGTTGAGTTTAATGGCGAAATAGGAGAGAATAGTTTATATACAGTACTAAACGTGCATTTGCCTCCAAGCGATGATGCCGAAATG
>DATHOW010000068.1:0-9776 GCA_035484495.1 Bacteroidia bacterium
GCTAAAGGCAAAAAACAAATTTCATTTTCTTTTTTGGCTGAGGTACACAAACCCTTTAGTATAAAAACACAGGCGCTGTATAGCGGTAGCATAAAACATCTTGATGTAATAAGCCTTGTTTTAAAAAACAGTAGCAATAAAACTACGCCGCCACCTAAGGCATAAAATTTCCTTCGCATTTCTCTATTTTGTTTATTGGCGAAGCCAATAAATCGTATCAATTTTATTAATCATTAAATTCAGTATGAAAAAATTAAAAAGCTACTTATTTATAAGTGTATGTTTACTTACGGGTATCTCTTCATTTGCACAAAATATACTAAGCGGTAAAGTAACTAGTGCTAAAGATAGTTCGGCACTTGTAGGTGTAACCATATACATCCCCGATTTAAAACTGGGTGCAGCAACCGATGCAGATGGAAATTATACGATAAAAAATATTCCTAAAGGAACATTTCTTGCCGTGGCAAGTTATATTGGTTTTGCATCACAAACAAAAGAAGTATCGGTAAACGAAAATGCTACTATTAATTTTATGTTAGAAGAATCGGGCGCATCAATGAACGAGGTTATTGTTACCGGGGTTTCATCTGCAACTGAGCAACGTAACAACCCCATTCCTATAAACATTGTTAATCAAAAAGATTTTCAGCAAAACGCTGCCACTAATATTATTGATGCCATTGCAAATAATGCACCCGGTGTTTCGCAAATGACATTGGGGCCAAACATTTCGAAACCATTTATACGTGGGTTGGGCTATAACCGTGTGGTTACTGTGAACGATGGTGTGCGCCAAGAAGGACAACAATGGTTTGATGAATTTGGAATTGAGGTTGATGAGTACAGCGTAAACAAAGTAGAAATTTTAAAAGGCCCTGCTAGTTTAAGTTATGGGTCGGATGCGATGGCAGGTGTAATAAATATGCTGGCTGCGCCACCGTTGCCCGAAGGACAAATTAAAGGAAATATTTTAGCTAATTACCAAACTAACAATGGTTTAATAGGAAGTTCGGCAAACATTGCAGGTAATGTAAAAGGGTTTATTTGGGATGTGCGTTACACCAATAAAATGGCGCACGATTATCAAAATAAATATGATGGTTATGTAGCCAACTCGGCTTATACCGAAAATAACGCGAAAGCACTTATAGGGATAAATCGTAAATGGGGTTTTTCGCATCTTACGGTGTCATCCTACGATTTAAAAATGGGTGTTATTGAAGGTGCACGCGATAGTGCAACAGGTAAATTTAAACAACACTTTTTGGTTCCGGGTCCTGCCGATAGTTTTGCTATCGCTCCTTCAAACGCATTTACAAAATATAATAATTTTCCGGTTATCCATCAGCACATTCGTCACTACAAAGCCGTGTTAGATAATAGTTTTATCGTGGGCAGTGGGCGCATAAATCTGCGCTTAGGCCTTCAGCAAAACCAACGCCAAGAGGCTAATGATTTAACTCAGGGTGATGTGTATAATAATTATTTCTTTTTGCGTACACTTAACTACGATTTGCGTTACATCTTTCCTGAAAAAAATCATTTTGAAGCATCGGTGGGTGTAAACGGCATGGCACAAAATTCACAAAACCTAGGTACTGCGTTTGTTATTCCTGAATATTCTTTGTTTGATATTGGTGGTTTTGCTATTGCAAAAAAATCATTCAAAAAACTTTCGATTAGCGGTGGTTTACGTTATGATATCAGAACCCTGCAAGGCAAAGATTTATGGGTAGATTCTACCGGAAAACGATTAGCAGGAGCCGATCCAAATGGCTTGCATGATTTTACGGCATACACATCTAACTTCTCGGGCATGTCGGGTAGTTTTGGTGCTACGTACGATATCACAAAAATATTTTACGCTAAGCTAAATATTTCGCGCGGGTATCGTGCACCAACTGCGGCAGAGAGTGGTGCAAACGGATTGCATGACGGAACTCCGTTTTACGAAATTGGTGACCACAACCTAAAAGCTGAAAGCAGTATGCAATATGATTTATCATTAGGCATAAACACAAAAGATATTTGGTTTGAGGTAACGGGCTTTGTAAACAATATTGATAATTACATTTTTGCCGAAAAATTACATAGCGCACTTGGTGGCGATTCTATACGATCAGACCCTGCCTTGGCTTTAACTCCCGGACCTGCTTTTAAATATGTGCAGGGCAATGCTATATTATCAGGTGGAGAGGTAGTTTTAAATATTAGACCAAGTAATCTAAGATGGTTGAATTTTGATAATAGTTTTTCGTATGTAAGTGCGGTGCAAAAAAATCAACCCGATTCTACCAAGTACCTGCCATATACACCACCACCTAAATACCACACCGAATTAAAATTTATGCTAACCAAAAGCAAAATAATTAGAAACGGTTATGCAAAAGTTAGTTTAGATTATTACTTAAAGCAGGATAAAATTTATTACAAATACGGCAACGAAACTGTTACGCCCGATTATGGTTTATTAAACGT
Source organism: Bacteroidia bacterium (assembly GCA_035484495.1). Classification (GTDB taxonomy): domain Bacteria; phylum Bacteroidota; class Bacteroidia; order B-17B0; family Aurantibacillaceae; genus PALSA-968. The sequence goes on from DATHOW010000068.1 coordinate 2,482, forward strand.
TGGCGTTGGCGGTGATATTTGCAGTAAAACAACGGGCTATAAATTTTTCTCGGTGTTTATTACGGCAAATAATATTTTAGATATGGCTTACCAAAGTAATATGAGTCGTTTAAAATATACCGACCCTAATAATGTAACGGGTCGTATTGGTGTGTACAACATGGGGCGCAACATTAGCTTTAAAGTTTTAATTCCGATTACGTTTAAAAAATAAATGTATTAAAATGTATAGTTTAACAAGATTACTTTTATTAATCTTGTTAAACTATTTACATGAAAGTTTTTTTTATTTCTCTTTTTATTTTTTTACAGTTTGTTGTGTTTGCTCAGCAACCTGTAAAAGTTTTTGTTAGTTACACTAATAGCTATTGTGGTGGCGCGCGCCCAACTGATGCAATATTGGCTAAATACAACACACCCAATAAACTTACTAATTTTAAAATTAAAATAGCAGGCAAAAAAACAAGTGTTGTTACAACCGATACAGCAGGATGTTTTACACACAAACTAAAACCGGGCAAGTACTTTATATTTCTTACCGAAGAAAAAAATAAAAACCTGTTTATTAATTATGACCCCAACTGTGTTAAAATGCTGAAAGCGTATTATGGCGAGCTGATTATTGAAAAGGGTAAAAATGACTATAAAATCAACCTGCATTTCCCTTGTAACCTTTGTCAGCCAAATAACCGTCCATAGACAAAAAACGGCTTTTCACCTCTGTTATTTAACACTTTATTCAGTTTCTGTAAATTATTTAGTTAAAACTCTTTCTTTTCTACCTAAAAATCTCTTTATTGCCGAACAACTAAACCAACAACTCATGACAAATTTTTTACAAAAACTAATCTGCTTAATTTTTGTTAGTTCTTATCTAACAACCCAAGCACAAAATAGCAAACTTGATTTTGCAAACCCCAACGAGAATTTTTATCAAACACAAAAACGATTAACCAAGTATTTTAAAAAACACCAGCGTCAACTCAATGAAGAGCGCAGAGAAAAAGCTGAAGGGCGTTTAAAAGTAGGTGGGGAAGAGGAACAAGAATTAGCAGGCTATGAGCTTTTTAAACGTTGGGAGTCTTATATGGAACCACGCGTATTTCCTTCGGGAGATAAAACACAAGCATCTCGTGCGTATGAAGAATTTGTAAAATATCAACCGCAAAGCAATACTATTCAAAATAAAACTATCAATCAAAATGCATCTACACAATCATCTACATGGCAAGCAGTAGGTCCTTTTGGCGACCCTACCGGTGGTAATGCGGGGCGTATAAATGCAGTACGTTTTGATCCGACCTCTTCTACTGGCATTTGGATTTGTACACCCGATGGTGGTTTATGGAAAACGACTAATAGTGGAAGTGCCTGGACAACTAACACAGATCAGTTAGGCGTAATCGGAAACTCCGATGTGGTTTTTGACCCAACTAATTCGCAAACCATGTATATGGCAAGTGGCGATGGTGATGCGGGAGATTCGTATAGTTTAGGAGTTTTAAAATCTACCAATGGTGGAGGTACTTGGGCACCAACCGGTTTAACATGGGCAGTTTCTCAAGGAAACAAAATATATAAAATGCTTATTAATCCACTTAATGCAAATGTTTTATTTGCAGCAAGTGATGCTGGTTTGTATCGTTCAACAAATGCAGGAGCTACTTGGAATGTTGTGCAAACAGGTTCATTTACTGATATAGAGTATAAGCCAAGTGATACTACCACTATATATGGTGTAACAACAACTTTTTATAAATCAACAAATGGTGGTGCATCTTTTACGGCAGTAACAAGTGGTATAGCTACATCAGGTAATTGTGATAGATTGGCTATTGCAGTTACACCAGCTAATGCGGCCTTTGTATATGTAGTTGGTAGTAGTTCGGCAAACGATGGATTTCAGGCGTTTTATCAATCAACTAACTCAGGTACTTCGTTTACATCAATAGCAACGTCTACTAACTTATTAGGTTGGGCAAGTGCCGGTAATGATACCGGGGGTCAAGGCTGGTACACGTTATCTATCGCAGCATCACCAACTAACGCAAACGAGGTTGTAGTAGGCGGTGTGAATATTTGGCGCACCACAAATGCAGGTACAAGCTGGTCTTTATTTGCACATTGGACGGGCTCTGGGGCTCCTTATGCCCATGCCGATATACATGATTTAATTTATAAAAACGGAACTACAGTTTATGCAGGTACCGATGGTGGTATTTTTTGTACAACAAACAGTGGTTCTTCTTGGAGTGCTGTAAATGGTAATATGAATATTGCAGAAATATATAAAATAGGTCTTTCTAAAAGCACATACAATTTAGCTATAACAGGTCATCAAGATAATGGTACAAATATTTATGGTGGTGGTTGGAGCCAAACAATGGGTGGTGATGGCATGGATTGTTTTATTGATTGGAGTAACGACCAGGTGATGTATGGCGAACAGTATCAAGGTTCATTAAACCGCACAACTAATGGTGGCGGTGCATGGACTGCTATTACGACCGGACTTACTGGTACAGGTGCATGGGTAACACCAATACACCAAGACCCTATAACAGCAAATACAATTTATTGTGGCTACTCTGAACTTTTTAAATCAACTAACCAAGGTACAGCTTGGTCGCAGTTAGGCACTATAGGAGGTGGGAACTCTATTACTGAGTTTGCCATTGCACCATCAAACCCTCAAGTAATTTATGTTATACAAGGCAATGTTTTATATAAAACAACAAATGGTGGTACCGCTTGGACTAACGTAACCGGAACTTTACCAGTAGGAAGCGCACGATTAACTTGGGTGGCAGTTGAAGATAAAGACCCTAATAGCGTTTGGGTAACTTTCTCTGGATATTCTGCAAACAATAAAGTTTTTAATTCTACTAATGGTGGTACAACTTGGAGCAATTATTCTACCGGTTTACCAAACTTACCAACCAATTGCATTACGTATTGGAATGGTACTAAGGATGGTTTATATGTAGGTTGCGATGTGGGCATTTATTATAGAGATTCTCTTTCATCTGTTTGGGGGCTTTATAGTACAGGTCTTCCAAATGTATCTGTACGCGATTTAGAAATTTTTTATCCTCTCGGGAAAATACGTGCAGCAACTTTTGGGCGTGGTGTGTGGGAAGCAGATTTGTTTAACAATGGTACTCAAGCTCCACTGGCAAACTTTACTTCGGATAAAACTTTTATTTGTGCAGGTATGACGGTAAACTATACAGATTTATCATCGTTTACACCCACGTCATGGAGCTGGACTTTTCAAAATGGAACGCCTGCTACATCAAACCAACAAAACCCTGTGGTAGTGTATAACACACCAGGCACATATAGTGTTTCATTAACAGCAACTAATGGAAACGGAGGTAATACAGTAACTAAAACCTTATATATTAATGTATCACCAATAAGTACTTTACCATTGGTAGAAGGATTTCAGTCAACAACATTCCCATCAGCAAACTGGCAAAATTATGATGCATCAACGGATACCAAAATGTGGGCACGCAATGCCACAGTAGGCAAAGCAAGTACAGCATCTATGTATTATGATAATTATAACTTAGATGCCTCGGGTACACGTGACGAAATGCGCACACCTAAATTTGATTTTTCAACGTATACCCAAGCTAAATTATTTTTTGATGTAGCTTATGCTCAGTGGAATAGTACTTACAGTGATAGTTTAGCCGTTTTAGTATCAACCGATTGTGGTTTAACTTTTACACAACTTTATGTAAAAGGAGGTCTAACATTAGCCACTGCTCCTATTGATTCTGCAGCCGTTTTTTCACCATCGGCTACACAGTGGCGTACAGATACTGTTTTGTTAAATGCGTATGCAGGCATGGGTAATGTAATGATATCGTTTCAAAACAGAGGACACTTTGGACAGGCAATTTATGTAGATAACATTAATATTTCTGGAGCCAACTCTAATAATCCGCCAGTAGCAGTATTTTCAAATACAACTACAATCTGTAGTGGACAAAACACTACGTTTACCGACCAATCGTCTAACCTTCCTTCATCGTGGACTTGGTCTTTCCCCGGTGGAACACCATCGTCATCAAATATTCAAAATCCAATAATCTCTTATTCTACTTCTGGTACCTATTCAATTACTTTAACGGCTACCAACGCATCCGGTTCAAGTTCGCCGGTAACTCAAACAGTTACAGTAAACACTACACCAACACCTACGGCTACTGCATCGACTGCAAGTGTTTGTTTAGGGCAACACGTAGTACTTACAGCAGCAGGTGCTACTTCTTATACGTGGTCGCCTGGCACGCATATAATAGTATCTTATACTGTTACGCCAAGTACACCAACTGTATATACATTAACAGGGATGAGCTCTTCTTGTAAAAATACAGCAACAGTTTCTGTTGGAGTTAATCCTTTACCTGTAATAGTTTTATCAAGTTCTAATGATACTATTTGTGTAACTGGCTCAACTACCATTAATGCAACTGGTGCTGTTAGTTACAGCTGGAGTCCGGCAGGTAGTTTAAGCAGTACAAATACCGCTAGCGTTATTGCAACACCTACTGCTACTACAACCTATACGGTTGTTGGTACAGATGCTAATTCATGTACTAATACATCTACACACACAATTGTTTTTAGTGCGTGCTCAGGAATTGATAAAATAGTACAGAGCCCAATTGCTGTTTACCCAAACCCAAACAATGGAGTTTTTGTAATTGATATTCCTGAAGGTAATAGAGATAATTATGTGGTTGAAATTAGAAATGCCTTAGGTCAGCTTATTTATACAGATAAAATACAAACAGGTGGTTTAAAAAATATCAATGTGTCAGGCGAAAGTAAAGGGGTTTATTCGCTTACTATACAATCACAAAAAGCTAAATTGATAAATAAAATAATTATTCAATAAACTTTTAGTCAAGCTATAAAATGATATAGGCATGAAAAAAATTGTAATTGCATTGCATATTTTAATTATTACACCAATTTTTGCTCAGCAAGAAATTCGTAATAAAAATGGTTCTTACTTTAAGCAATGTAGTAGTTTTCAAATTTCGCGCCCTTTAAGCGAATTGGCAAAGGAGCATCCTGCGGTAAAAAAAGTGGGTGTGCAAAAAGAAGCAAAAGACGCTGAAAGAAAGCGTATTTGGAAACAACCATCTACTGTGCCTTTTAGCGAAGACCCGATAGCACAAAAAGAACAAGGAACCCAAGCACCTTTAAGCACAATTGTAAATGTTGATGGTACAAATAGCGCAGCTGGTTACGACCCACTAGATCCTAACGGGATGGTAGGACCTAATCATTACGTACAAGCAGTAAATAGTAATTATCAGGTTTTTGATAAAACGGGTACAGCATTAACTGCCTCTATTGATTTAGCTACGTTGTTTCCTGGTTCTTTAGATGATGGCGACCCTGTAGTTATGTACGATAAATTTGCCGACCGCTGGGTTATTACAGAATTTCTTTGCCCTGGAGGCGGTAATTGTACTAAATTATTATTTGCCGTTTCAAAAACGGCTGACCCAACAGGAGCTTATTACTTATACACGTTTGAACCGGATGCAGCCGATTATGCCGATTATCCAAAATATTCTATTTGGTCGGATGGTTATTATGAAACTTGTAATTGTAGCAATCAAAAAGTAACGGTTTACGAACGTGCAAAAATGTTAACCGGAGATCAAACTGCAGGTTTTATTGTTATACCATCTATATCAAACCCTAATACAAGCAACACAGGTGGTTTCTTTTGTCCGCAAACATTATATGCTGATGGTCAGTTACCACCTTATGGTTCTCCGCAATATTTATTTTATTATACAGATGATAATTGGGGGGCAGGGTTGTCTGATAAAATTTACATTCAAAAAATAGCCACCGATTGGACAAACAAAACCGGTACTATGGCAGCTTACGATACGCTTACACCGCAGCCTTTTAATTCGTATTTTACCGGTGGTACTGAGAAAGATATTTCTCAACCCGGTACAACAACAAAACTAGATGCCCTTGATGGTTTTTTCTCTTACAGAATTCCGTATCTGCGTTGGGGTTCATATAATGCCGCAGTAATGTGCAATGTAGTTAACACAGGTAGTAGTACAACACGAGTAGGTGGAATAAGATGGTACGAATTGCGCCAAGACACTACAACAAGTAAATGGAGTATTTTTCAACAAGGGACATATTCCCCAGCTGATGGAGTTAGTAGATGGAACCCGGCTATTGCTATGGATGTAAATGGGAGTATTAGTTTAGCGTATTCTGTTTCTGCTCCAACATCGGTTTATCCTGGCATTCGTTACACGGGCAGAACAAAGTGTGATAGTAGCGGTATCATGTCAATTACTGAAGCAACAGCTATTGCAGGTTCTTCTTCTTGGACAGATAACCGTTGGGGAGATTACTCGCATACTTCTGTTGACCCATCTGATGGCATTACATTTTGGCACACCAATCAATATATAGGTTCAGGCCAGGCTTTAAATACACGTATGTTTTCTTTTCAAATACCACCGGCAACTTGCGCTACTACCGGTATTAATTCAATTAAATTGAACGCAACAATAACGGCATACCAATCTGGTAATCAATTAAATATTAAAGCAGTAAATCTTCCGGAAAACAATCAGGTAGAAATTAGTTTATATAATTTAGAAGGAAGGTTTATAAGCAGCAAAACCGTTAACCCAACCTTAAATATTGTAGAAACTACAATAAATGTATTTGACTTAGCAAAGGGTATATATTATATACGAGTTGGCAACAACAATTTTCAACGCGTTGTAAAAGTTCCTGTTCAGTAAAAAAATCTATTTGCTTATGGAAATCAAAAACGTAAAGCAAAGCATTATTTTTTCAATAATACTTTGTTTTATTTTAATTGCTTGCAAAGCGAAACAAACTACAACAACACTAGCGGGTACGGATACATCTGCTAACTTCATAAAAACAGAAGGCATAGTTTCTCATCAATATAAACAGGTAGGATGTGAAACAATCGTAATTTGTAGCTCAAGTAACGCAAACGATACTTTGTTTTTAATCCCTATGACTCCGCTAGAAAAATTTGATGTAGATGGATTAAAAATATCTTTTAGTTATAGAATCCTGCGTGTACATAACCCTAAAGGATGCCATCAAGGCATTCCGGTACAAATTTCAAATATTAAAAAAAATAAAAACAAAAAAGCCTCTCAGTGATGAAAGGCTTTCTGTTTGTTGTGAGTTTATTTAAACCAATTTATTGACTAATTAATTTAAAAAGTTCTTTTAAGTTTGGT
>DATHOW010000069.1:0-20346 GCA_035484495.1 Bacteroidia bacterium
GGCAAGTTTCGCGAAGACCTTTATTATCGATTGTTTGGGCTCCCTATTGAATTACCTCCTTTAAGAGATAGAGGAAATGATATTTTATTGCTTGCAAAGTATTTTATGAAAAATTTTTGTGAGGAAAACGACCTGAAAGAAAAATTACTTACTCAAGATGCTCAACAAAAGCTAATTTCCTATGCATTTCCAGGCAATGTACGCGAATTAAAATCGGTAATAGAATTGGCTATTGTAATGAGCTCAAACGAAAAAATTACAGCTAATGATATTAGTTTAACTTCATTTGATGTAATAACTGAGGTTATGAACGAAGAGCTTACACTAAGGGAATATGAATTACGAATTTTAACGGTGTATTTAAAAAAATACAACAACGATATAAAGTTAGTAGCAGACAAACTAGGCATAGGCCAATCTACTATTTACCGTATGCTTAAGGAACGGTAATTATTTTCAAGAACTAATGATTATATTGATGTCTGTGCCCATAATGATTACGGTGAAGATGTCTGTGTTTAGTATGATGCGAAATGGATTGAGCATCTTTTTTCTCTTTAGCATCGTCACGCAATTTTAATACAATAAATACGGCAAAACCAAGTATAAAAAACAACACACTTAATATAAAAATTATGCTGTGTGTTGGTGCAACATCTTCTTCTATGGTTTTATTTTGTTGAGCCAACATATTTCGACTAAAAAATAATGCTAAGATTAACAAAGTACTAATTGATTTTTTTGAAAATGTTTGTGTTTCCATAGGTTCTAAGTTTTATAATAAAACATTTTTTATTTAATGAATGGCTAGAATCGGTAAATGAAGATGAAAAGCAAGCTCGTTAGTAACGTTCTCTTTAAACAAATTATGAAAAACGTTGTGTTTTTTTGGATTGGTAATAAGCAAATCGGTTGGGTGCGACTCAAAGTAAATTTCTAAACCTTTAGCAATTCTCTCTTCAGCAATATAAACGGTTTGATGTTTTACGCTTTCAAGCTTTTTTTCTATAAATACACTTGTTCTCGCTTTTTCGTAGCTAACTTCTTCTTTTAGCCCTTCTATATTAATTATTTCTAGCTCAGCCTTAAAAATCTCGCTAAAATATTTAACTATGCTTATAAGGGCTGTTTGTTCTGTTTTCTCCATATCGCAAGCAAAAGAAATATGCTTAATAGGTTGATATTTCACTTTTTCAGGAATAATAAATGTTGGAATACCAATGTTTCTGGCAACTTTAACAGCCGAACTTCCAAGTATATGTTCTCTTATTACTCCGGCTTCCTCAATAATGCCCATAACAATTAAATCAGCCTCATATTTTTTACTATTTAAATCAACAACATCATAAACCGAACCCATTTCTGCATTACACTCAATATCGATGTCATCTCCATAATGCAAAAGCAGTTCTCGTTTAAGTGCTTCTAAATTTCCTGAAGCTATATGTTGCATTGATGTAACAGCATCTACAGGAAACATAGTATCAAGGTTTGCCGATGGCGCAGGAAAAGCGTTAACTAAAACCAACCTTGCATCAAAAAATTTGGCAAGCTCTACCGCATACTCAGCCGCATTTTTGGCAGCCGGTGAAAAATCTGTGGGTACAAGAATTGTTTCCATAACCGTAACTTTTTAGTTATTCCCAATATTTCATAGAATCGGAATTACCATTTTAGTATCTCATAACTAAGTTCTAACCAAAGGTAATATCGTTTTTGCTTGTTTTTTAACCTCGCAAAGGGAATTGAATAGTTTAACTGGCGAATTGTAAAGTACTATCGGTAAAATTAAATAGGCAATAAATATTTAAGAAAAATTATTTTTCAATTTCTTAAGTTACTTATGCCTTAATTCATTGGGTTTTTGGGGCTAAATAGAGTATCTTTGGTATAGAGAGGGGATAAAGATGATTAAGATAATAGCATATCAAATTGCTGAAAATACCAGCATTAAAAAATTTAAAACTGAGTACACCGGATGGTTGATTAATTCAAACTCGTTCGAATTGTTTTACAAGTACGAGCAGGGATATGTTTTTATTTTAAACTATGGCGTAGTTGTATTTGCTAATGTTGATGATGTACAGCGCAGCTCATTTATTTCTCTGCTTACAAAATACTGCGTTAACCATCTCGATAATCGTTTGCAGGAAGATTTTATTATTGAAAAAAAAGAAACGCCCCAACCTGTATTTTCATACAACTCGCTATCGGTAAGCGAAATAAATGATGATGTAATACGGATTGCCATGCTGCAAGTAGCTCAATCATTGGCGTTGGATTTTTATCAGGAAGTTGCGCAGCATCTGTTTGACGATACGGTAAATCTTACCAATCAATTAGAAGCGCACGGAAAACTTAAAATTTCAAAACAAAAATTATTAAAATTCATTGGGAAAACGCTCAATACAAAAAACAGAATTATTGATAACCTCTATATTTACGATACACCGCCTGTAGTATGGGAAGATGAATTTTTGGGTAAGGTAAACGATGGGCTTACTAAAACTTTCGATATTTCTATTCGTTTTAAAGAGCTCGAGTATATGCTTAAACGGGTAGAAAGTAACCTGTCTGTATTTGTTGAATTGGCAAATGCCGAGGAAAGTAAGCGTTTAGAGTGGATTGTTATCATCCTTATTTTTATTGAGATATTGCATCTTTTCTTTAGTCGTTTTTTTGTTTAAAATGGGTATAAGAATTTGAACAACAAAACATGTTTTTTTTAAATTAGTATTTAAAATTTATATATTTAACTTAGTTTTAAATAAACCAAATAACAAAGTATAATTTAAACCAAATAGCATGAGAAAATTTTTACTTCTTCTTTTAATACTAGGCACAGCAAAAATAAACGCACAAACCTGTGCAACAGGGGGCTGTGCTGCTACTGCAACTAACTCAACAGGGCATTATCCAACCGCTACGTTTTCAACTACATCATCATCGTGGTCAACCGTTAGTGCTTTTATGAATGGCGGTAATTACACTTTATTTGACGTAACAAGCGGTGACACGTATGAATGGACCTATTGCAGCGATTTTGGTGGAAGCATGGGCTGGGACGCAGAATTAACCTTGTTTAATAATGCTAATGGAACTACACTTTGTTATCAAAACGATTGTGGGCGGTCAAGCTGCTCTACTGCCCCCTATATTAGGTGGACTGCAACCTTTACCGGTATAGTAAAGCTTTTAACAACGGTTTCGGGTTGTGGAATTAATTCAAATTCCCCGTATTCAAAATTGGTTTGGCGAGATACTAGTGGAACGCCACCTGCTCCGAAGATACTTGGTGTTGATGTTTATAGCGGTAACAGCACCATTAACTGGAGCCAGGTTAAAGCGGCAGGTTACACCTTTGCATGGGCTAAGGCTACAGAGGGTGTAGGTTATACCGATAGCGAATATTTAAACTATGCCGTAGCAGGTGTAAATGCAGGTCTTAAAATGGGAGCCTATCATTTTATACGCGCCGATTTAAACCCTACCAAAGCCGGAGCTATTAATGAAGCAAATTATTTTTTAAGTGTGGCACAACCCTATATTACCAGTTGCGAATTACCTCCTGCAATTGATGTAGAGGGATCGTATTTAAGTAATTTTAGCGATAGCGCATTAACCGCTTGGATTCAAAATTGGATAACTACCGTTCAAACAGCCACAGGCATTGCACCGGTTATATACATAAACGCAACTAATGCTTCACGTATAAATAGTTCATTAAACACCTATAAACTTTGGATTGATTATCTTAGTGAAGATTCCACAAGTATACCTCCTAACACAGGCATATTTCCTACATGGACTATTAACCAGTATAGTTGGACGCGTACCGTGCCGGGCATAGCGGGCAATCAAGCAAATGATGTAAATGTGTTTAATGGAAACATGACTGCATTTAATAATTTTATTGGCTGTACCACCACAGCTATTAATCAAAATAATTTAAACTATGCTTTTGCCATTTATCCAAATCCTGCCTCAAGTAATTTTCATATTGATTATTCAGAAGATATAGGAGCCATAACGATAAGCGTTTATAACATAAATGGAGAAGTTGTACTTAACCAAAATATAACCGGCAATGCAACCATTGATATAAGTGCTTTAAGCGAAGGGATTTATAATATAAATATTGTAAGTAATAAGGGCGCAGTAAATAAAAAATTAATTATTGTGCACTAAATTAATTATTGTGCACTAATTATTTTTTTTCTCTTTAACTCTTTCGTGCCCATTAAAGAGCTGTTGTTTAAATAAAACCTTTAAGTCTTATTTCTCCAACAGCTCTATTTATGAGTGGTAAACAAAAAAACAAAAACCAGGAAATCAAAAATCTCAATGCAAATATGCTAAATAATTTAGTGTTATATTGCTAAATATATTAGCAATTTGCGAAAAAACACTAAACACGTTCATTTTGAGTAAGATAGTTTTTCAACTATTTTGAGATAGCACTAAGGTTAAACATAATAAGAGGCTTAAAAGCAAAGGTTTTTGCCCGTTATTTTCAGGCAAAAACCGCAACAAATAGCCGTTTAATCGTTAAAACCGACCGTTAAAAAACTTTGAAAGCATTTTTAGGGCTTGCTGTGCAACCTTTTTGCTTTGTTTTCGTCTAAGTATATAGAAGGCATGCTTACAACAAAAACAATAATTTATATACTGAACCTTTAAAAAATAGAAATCATGAAAACACAACACTTCTCAACAAAAATGCTTGGCGTAATGTTTTTAATGGCGTTATTTTATAGCCAACAGACTTTGGCCGCAGTACAAGATAATTTTACTGCCGAGTCGCATTCAGATAATGTAGCCATTGTGATATGCGTGCTACTTTTTATCATTGGTTTTTCGGTACTAATTGCCCTAAAAATTAACGATGATAAAAAGCATCCAAACAATGATGCTCAACAAAATCAATCGCATGGGACGCCTCATAATCGTCACGGACACAGACATCAGCACAGCCATTAAATTGTATTTGCCATAACGGGTTTTGTATGTAATTTTAGCGCATGAGTTATAATGAATTACAAAACCACATGCAGCGTATAGCTGATGTAAATTATGCCGCAGCCACACTTGGTTGGGATCAAGAAACCTATATGCCACAAGGTGCAGCAGGTTTTAAGGCAAGCCAGTTATCTACCCTGTCGGGCATTTCACATCAGCTGTTTACAGGTGATAGCACAGAGAAATTTTTACAAGGCGCAAAAAATAATACCTTAAATGATAAAGAGAAAAAAAATGTCGTTCAAATTGAGGAAGACTTTGAGCGTCAAAAAAAGTACTCTACCGAGTTTGTAGAAAATATGAGCAAAGCGGTTAGTGCGGCATTTAACGCGTGGCAGCAAGCCCGCAAAGAAAATAATTTTAAAATTTTTGCTCCGTATTTAGAAAAACTAATTGCCATAAAAAAACAAGAGTGCGATTTGTTGGGCTATCAAGCTCATCCGTACAACGCACTTTTAAATCTTCACGAAAAAAATGCCACCGTTGTCGATTTAGATATTTTGTTTGCCGATGTGCGTAAACAGCTAGTTCCTTTTGTAAAGCAAATACAGCAAGCAAAACAAGTTGATAATAAATTTTTCTTTCAACCCTTTGATAAAGATGCCCAATGGCATTTTGGTATAGAGTTGTTGCAGCAAATGGGTTTCGATTTTAACCGGGGCAGGCAAGATATATCGTCGCATCCGTTTACAACCTCTTTTAGTCAGAACGATGTGCGTGTAACAACACGTATAAACGAAAACGATTTTGCTGAAATGATTTGGAGCTGCATACACGAAGGTGGACATGCATTATATGAACAAGGTCTTCCGGCAGAACAATACGGTATGCCTTTAGGCGAAGCTATATCTTTGGGCATACACGAGTCACAATCGCGCTTATGGGAAAATAATGTGGGGCGTAGCCTTGCTTATTGGAAACACAATTTTAATGCGGCAAAAAAATATTTCCCAAAACAATTACAAAATGTTTCTGCCGAAGATTTTTATAAAGGAACTAATAGGGTAGAAGCTTCTTTGATTCGTACCAATGCCGATGAGTTAACCTACCATTCTCATGTAATGATACGCTACGAAATTGAAAAACAAATTTTTGAAGATAAATTAAAAGTAAACGATTTACCTGATTATTGGAATGCTAAGTATAAGGAGTATTTGGGCATTGATGTACCGAGCGATGCACAAGGTGTTTTGCAAGATGTGCATTGGAGTCATGGCTCGTTTGGCTATTTTCCAACCTATTCTTTAGGTAGTTTTTATGCGGCTCAGTTTTTTAACCAGGCACAAAAAGAAATTCCTAATTTAATAAGTGAAATTGAAAGCGGAAAAACCACTAACCTTTTAAACTGGTTGCGCGGAAAAATTCATGTACATGGCAAATTTTATACAGCACAAGAGTTATGTGTAAAAATTACCGGCGAAAAGCTAAATTTTACTCATTTTATGAATTATGCTAAAAATAAGTTTGGTACAATTTATGATTTAAAGTAATCTTGTAAAAACAACAATTATGAAAAAAATAAGTTTTATTCTACCCATCCTGATTTTTTTAGGATTCACTAATGTAAAAGCACAAGAAAGTGCCTCACAGTCGCCTAAAAAAGAAATTACCCCTAAAAAAAAGACAAAATATGCGTTGATAATTTCTTTTATTAGCATTGGCCATGGCATTGATGGCGCTTCGTATGATAAAATAGATGCTTTTATTAAAAATAATCCTAAAAAACCTGCTGTAACTATTAATCAAAGAGGACGTGAGGGCGAAAAAATGATGTACTTAGAATTATCTGAGTTATCTAAAAAAGAAAAAAAGGCATTTATAGAAGATGTTGAAAAACTGATAGTTAACAAAGATTTAGTAAAAATTCAGAGGGATGTTGTAGTTAAAATGATACCTGCCAAACACTAAAAATACTGTTAAAATTGTTGATTAGATGTTTAAAGTCGGTTTTTCAAAAAAGCCGACTTTTTTTATCTTTGCACCCTTAACTAACTAAATTATTATGAACGAATTCGGAATAAAACCCAAAGATCAAAGTTTAGCACAATTAGGTCTAGGCAATGTTGAAGCTGCATACTGGAACCTGCACCCTGCCGAGCTAGTAGAGGAAACTATTATACGTGGAGAAGGTATTTTAACTGATACAGGTGCACTTGCTGTTGATACGGGTGAATTTACCGGGCGTTCGCCAAAAGATAAATTTGTGGTGTATGATGCCAAAACTAAAGATAGTGTTTGGTGGGGCGATGTAAATAATCGTTTTGAATCTGATAAATTCGATTTGTTACATAACCGTATGCTGGCTTACCTATCTGGTAAAGAGGTTTTTGTGCGTGATTCTTATGCTTGTGCCGACCCCGCTCACCGCATTAACATTCGTGTTATAAATGAGTATCCTTGGAGTAACTTATTTGCTTATAATTTATTTTTACGTCCAACTACTGCCGAATTAGAAACCTTTAAGCACGAGTGGCTTATTATAAATGCACCAGGTTTTAGAGCTGACCCTAAAATTGATGGAACGCGCCAACATAACTTTGCTATTTTAGATTTCACTAAAAAAACTATTTTAATTGGTGGAACTGCTTACACAGGCGAAATTAAAAAAGGCATTTTTGCTGTACTAAACTACATTTTAGCCCACGAAAAAGGAGTTTTACCAATGCATTGTTCTGCAAATATTGGTAAAGATGGTGATACCGCTATTTTCTTTGGTTTATCGGGTACAGGTAAAACAACCCTTTCAGCCGACCCAAATCGTAAATTAATTGGTGATGATGAGCATGGCTGGAGCGATAAATCAGTATTTAATTTTGAAGGTGGATGTTATGCAAAATGCGTAAACCTTTCAGCTGAAAAAGAGCCACAAATTTTTAATGCCATTAAATTTGGCTCTTTATTAGAGAACATTAATTTCAATGAAGGAACTGTTACTGTTAACTACGATGATATCAGCAAAACTGAAAACACACGCGTAAGTTACCCTTCATCGTATATTGAAAATGCAGTAGAGCCTGCAATTGGCGATGTACCTAAAAATATATTCTTTTTAACCTGTGATGCTTTTGGTATTCTTCCTCCAATTTCTAAACTAACACCTGAGCAAGCCATGTACCATTTTATTAGTGGTTACACAGCAAAAGTTGCCGGTACCGAAATGGGTATTACAGAACCAACCTTAACGTTCTCTGCTTGCTTTGGTAAAGTGTTTTTACCGCTGCACCCTGCAAAATATGCAACCTTATTAGGCGAAAAACTTAAAAAGAACAAAGTAAATGTTTGGTTACTAAATACCGGTTGGGTAGGAGGTAAATATGGCGTTGGTAGCCGTATTAAATTGTCTTATACGCGTGCTTTAATTAATGCTGCCCTTACTGGCGAGTTAGATAAAGTTGAGTATGGCGAAACCCCATATTTTAAATTACATTTCCCTAAAGCTTGCCCTGGTGTTCCTACTGAAATATTAGAACCTAAAAATGCTTGGAAAGATAAAGCAGAGTTTGAAAAAACAGCTCAAATATTAGCTGGCAACTTTGTAAAGAATTTCGAACAATATGCAAGTGGTACAAGTGCTGATATATTGGCTGCAGCGCCTTTAGTAGCAGCAACGGTTTAAATTTTGATTTTAGTGAAGGCAGCAAAAAGAAATTTTTGCTGCTTTTTTGCTTTAGTAATTAGGCTAGTATTTCTTTTAAAATTTGTATAGATTTTATTTCGCCAAAATTTGGCACATGTAATTTATATAACATCAAAAGTAAATTAAGTAAATCAGCTCTTGTTTTAGCGTTACAAGTAAAATTACTTTTATCATTAAGCAATTTGCTTAAATGAAAAGATAATTCACTGTCGGCGTAATGTAAATGTGTAGGTATATGGGCTGTAAAAATGCCATCTTGTATGTCAAACAAACAATTTTTCTCACTATAATTATTGTTTGGATAAAAGCCTAAGTGCTTTGATAATTCTACCAAAAAATGCAAATGAAAATTACTTGCTTCATAATTTTGATTATCAAACACAATTAAACTTTCTGAAACAAACTGATATAATTCGTGGTTTTCGGGTTGTTCTTTTAAGGCTTTTAAAAGTACTTCGTTTAAAAAAATGCCAATAGTATTTTTTATGGGGTTGCTAAATAAGTTTTGGTAGATGTAGGATACATGTATATCGCTAATAAGTTGTATGCTACGTGTTTTTTTTATTTGCTCAATAAACTCTATTTGATTTAACCCAATTACATGGGCCGATTTTATTTTTGATTTTTTTGAATGCCCAATATTTATTACATAACTCTGCACACCATGTTGCAATGTATATATTTTTAGGATATTTTTTTTATCCTGAAATTTTGTATTCTGTAAAATAATGCCGTTTGTTTTTTGTTGCATTGGTTAATTAAGCAACAAAATTTTGGTGATTTTTTTTTGCGTGCCATCAGGTGTTGCACAAATGGCCATATACATGCCCGATGCTACACGCTGCCCTTTAAAGTTTTGCCCGTTCCAAATAGCTTGCCCTCCTTCCGAAGTTGTTTCAAAAACAAAATTACCTCCCGCATCAACAATTTTACCGATGCACCCGATATCATACCATGGATTAAAATTGGCCCGGTATACCCTGGTTTTACAGGGTTAGGATACGCATATACATCTTCAAAACTAGTTAAGCCTTCAGTAGTTATGTTTTGAAAAGATTGTATGCCCTTGTCAGTTGCAATAAAAACTTCGCCGGTTTTTGGGTTAACATTTACACTTATAATGTTATTTGAAAACAAAGGGCTGTTATCAGTAGTAAAATGAAATAATTGTGTTTGCCCGTCGGGCGAAAAATAAAACAACCCACTTGAACTTGTGCCCACCCACTTGTTGTTAGCTCCATCTACAAAAATAGTACTAACATTATCCGTTTGTAAAAGCAACTGTGTTATCCCATCTTGTTGCACATAAATGGGTTGTGCATCCCACCCGGTAGATTGAGTGAAAATACTTTCAGGATTATAATAAACATAAATCCCTTGGTCAGTACCAACCCAAATGTCATTGTTTTTATCTTGTGCCAGGCAAATTATATAAATGCTTGGCAAGCCACCTTTACCGGCTAAGTTTATAAGTCGTTTCGAGTTACTTGCATTAGGTTGCGAAAAGGTTCCGTCATTTTTATATACATAAAGCCCTGCTCCAAAAGTAGATATCCATGCAAAGTTATTTGAGTCTACTATTACTTGAGTGACGTTTTGGTAGTGTAGATCGGGTACCAAACTGGTAAAATCTAAATTAGCCCAATGACCATCATTTTTTTTAACGGTAACAAAAGTGGGATTATCATTAGTAACTACCCATAAATTATTATTTATATCTGAATAAAGCCCTGCTACTTGAACTTGTGTGTTAGTTGGAAAATTTCTAGGTGATATTGGGCTGTTACTGCAATCATACTTTGCTACAACACTATCATTTTGTATTTCTATTAACCCATTACCAAATGAGCCCGCGTAATAATGGTTTTTATCGTTATTATCAAAAGCAACACAGTTAATGTCAATTATTTGGTTTCGTGGAGCATTAGCATCAGCAGACCATGCGTTATTTTGAAAAACATAAACTCCGTTTTCGAGATAAGAGTTGGCGTGCTTATATCCTAAAAAACTTGAAGCAACAATAACTTTATCATCTTTTATTTGTATTTGAGCACAACCATCAGTACTGGGACCGTTTAAAGAAAATTGCTGAGGCTTAACAGTATCAGTATTAAGCTTTATCAGGCCATATAAAGAGTTTGTTTCCCAAAACCAACCGGGTTCTTTAGGGTCTGCAATGGCATCTGTAGTAAAATAAGCAGCGGAACCAAGCCCCGGAAACCCCCATTGCTTAGGATTTGCATGTGCTAACGAATCGTAGGCAACAAACCCAATATTATCTACCACTATAAGTTGTTTTTTATTATCGGATACTGATAATTTAATTACCCCATCAATTGTGCCAAAAGGGTTCTTACTCCAAGTTGAGCCATCAAACTTGTATAAAGTATCTTTTGACGCACTTCCGGCATTATTTCCTTGGGTTAAATTCCAAGAATAACTAGCTATAATATTTCCTCCAAAATAAACTATACCATTATATACGTCATTTGGGTTAGGTAACGATGTAACTTGCTGCCAGTAAGTATAGCTTGCTAAATTGGGGGAGTTTAACGGAGCATAATAAATGCCATTTGATGTAGCTGCAAAAATAGTACTGCTAGATAAAGCTACCTGATAAACATTTAATTTTCCGCCACCTGGCCCAATTATATACGTATCCTGAAACTGAAGTGCATCGGTATCAAAAACAGCTATACCAAAGCCACAAGCTAAGTATGCTAAGTTTTTGCTAAAGGTTACACTATTTATAGTTTTGTTTCCAAAATTTTGTTTCCTAAATAAATCGGCAACATTAGTAACGCCGCCACTTTTAATAACATCTATGTTCGAATTTTTATACAACACCATTAAAGTGTTGTTATATGGGTTGTTTTTTACAACAGTAGGTTCAATGTCGCTTAACCCGGTTACTTTGTTAAGGCGCTGGTAGGCATTATCATCCTTATCGAAAGAAAATATACATTCGTCAGATACTGCATATATTGTGTTACCTTGGTTTGTAACCGAAAAGGCTTTATTATAGGGTAAATGATCTCTCCATTGAAATGACTTTAACGCATTTTGCGACGCTGCATCGTTGCAAAAACACAATACAAATATGCCAAGTAAGTAAATTATTTTTTTCATTGCTTTATAAACGAAAATTAAAAGGGTTTAGTATAAAAACCTCATAAATATATTGTTTTATCTTTGTTTGCACAAGAGACCTCGTAGTTCAACTGGATAGAATGACAGATTCCGGTTCTGTTGGTTGGGGGTTCGAATCCCTCCGAGGTCGCCAAAGTGAGTCGATAATTAATTTTGAAATGGTATAATGCTTACAAAAGCCCATATAAATAAGGTTATGCCTTATTTTCCATTAGTACTATTTTTGTTAAATTTTTTATTAAAATTGCTATATTTAACCACGGCTGCTATTGGGCATGACGAACCTTTTTCCATCTATTATGCTCAATTTAATTTAAATGCATTAATAAACGAGTTAAAAACCGGCAACAATCCACCTCTATTCGAAGTTTTACTACATTTTTGGATTAGATTATTTGGCATTTCTCCTTTTTCGGTAAGATTGTTGCCTGCATTATTTGCTTGCTTATGCCCTGTAGTGCTTTATTATTTTGCTAAACGCAACTTTTCTTTGCGAGTAAGCATTGCAAGTAGTTTACTGCTTACGTTTTCTGATTTATTACTTTATTATGCGCATGATTGTAGAGTATATTCTTTATTTGTGTTACTTACTATACTATCGCTATATTACTATATTGAAGTATCAGATGAGGGTAGAAGGAGCCTTTTAAAACAAACTTTATTTATAGTTTTTTCTACATTTTTAATTTACGCCCACTATTTTGGTTTTTTTGTTTTGGCCTTTCAATGCGTTCACTTGTTTTTAGTTAACAGAAAGCAAATTTTTAAAATGAGCATTACTTACTTACTTATTTTAATCCTTTATCTGCCCTGCATCTTTAATATGGTTACACGTTTTGGTGCAAGTGTAAAAGGAACTTGGGTTGAGGCACCGTCTGGCATTGATAGTTTATATAATATGCTTTGGTCTTTCAGTAATGTTCCGGTTATAACTGTTACTTGCATTGCTGTTTTATTTTTTGCCGGTATAAAAACCCTTATTGGTAAATCATACTTGGCGTTAAAAGAAAATTCGAATAGTATATTAGTTCTGTTGTGGTTTTTAATCCCTTTTTTCGGCATGTTCCTCGTTTCATATTGGATGCCTATGTACATAAGCAGATATCTTATTTTTGCGCTGCCTGCCTATTATATTTTAGTTGCAGTTTGTATTGAAATTCTTTTCAAAAAAGCCCTTTATTGTAATGCGTTATTAGCAATTTTAGTTTTGTGCTTTGCCTTTACCAACGATTTAAACCCCGATAAAAAACAACCCATTTTTGAAGCTATCAATAAAATTAAGCAACATAAAGATAGTAGCACACTTGTAGTTATTGGTTCGGATCAAATTTTGCCAACTATTGCTTATCATTATAACCGAGCTTACTTTTCGTCTGCGTTAAATGGCAAAGAGTCCTATACAACGGATAGTTTGCTTCGGAGAGATAATGTTTATTGCATATACAACCCAGCAGATATTAAATCTATACTTAATGGAAAGTTTACCAAGATAATTTATCTAGGATTTGATGAAAAAAGTAACGCACCTGATTATCCTTTAGTAAACACGCTTAACTCTATATATAGTTTAGAAAAACAAGAAGAGCTTAAAGGGGGCAATTGGCGTATAAGTTTTTATACTTGGCCTAAAAAACAAAGGCTGCCTTCTTAGAAAGCAGCCTTTGTTTTATATAAAAATCAAAAAACAATTTTATTTTTTTACACGCTCAACATAAGCAGCTGTGCGTGTATCAATTTTAATTTTATCTCCTTGGTTTACAAACAATGGTATCATTACTGTTGCACCGGTTTCAACCGTTGAGCTTTTTAACGTGTTAGAGCTTGCTGTATCACCTTTAATGCCTGGCTCGGTATAAGTAACCTCAAGTTCAACAAAAGTTGGTGCTTCTGCTAAAATAGGGGTGTCTTCTTCAAAGGTAATTTTAACCTCCATGCCTTCTTTTAAAAACTTTAATCCTTCACCTAAGGTAGAAGCAGAAATATGTACTTGCTCGTAAGTCTCATTATCCATAACCACAATAAATTCACCTTCAGAGTAAATAAACTGCATCATTTTATATTCTACCCTAACTAAGGTAACCTCTTCGCCCGAACGAAAACGGTTTTCGGTTTGTTTACCGCTAATTAAGTTACGCATTTTAGCTTGATAAAAAGCACGTAGGTTACCCGGCGTACGGTGTTGCCACTCTGTAATTAAACAAAGATCGCCATTGTAACGAAGAACCGACCCAACATTAACATCTCCTGTATTTGCCATATTATTTTGTAATTATTATTTGTGATTAAAAAA
This sequence comes from Bacteroidia bacterium, assembly GCA_035484495.1. Taxonomy (GTDB): domain Bacteria; phylum Bacteroidota; class Bacteroidia; order B-17B0; family Aurantibacillaceae; genus PALSA-968. The sequence continues at coordinate 14,097 of DATHOW010000069.1, forward strand.
GGTTTGCGAATATATGCGATTAATTAATTACCTGCTCACTGGCTTCTAAAACAACACCCATAGCGCAAAATTTATCTATACGGTCTGCAATGCGTTTCTCGGCTGCTTGTTTGCTTAATTCGGCAGTAAACTTATTGATAGCCGTTCTTACATTCTCGTAAGCTTCTGTAGGATTGTTGTGCGCTCCACCTAAGGGTTCTCTAATAATGCCATCAATTAACTTATTGGCCATCATGTCGTCGGCTGTAAGTTTTAAAGCTTCAGCTGCTTTTTCTTTAAAATTCCAGGTGCGCCATAAAATAGTAGAACAGTTTTCTGGAGAAATTACTGAGTACCAAGAGTTTTCCATCATTAACACTTTATCACCTATGCCAATGCCAAGCGCTCCGCCTGATGCTCCTTCACCTATAATAATGCAAATAACCGGCACGGTAAGCTGTACCATTTCAAGTAAGTTACGGGCAATGGCTTCTCCTTGCCCTCGCTCTTCAGCCTCTAATCCTGGATAAGCGCCCGGAGTATCAATAAAAGTAATAATAGGTTTGTTAAATTTCTCAGCCATTTTCATTAACCTCAAGGCTTTTCTATAACCTTCAGGATTTGGCATTCCAAAATTACGAAACTGACGCTCTTTGGTGTTTCTGCCTTTTTGCTGACCAATAAGCATATAGGTTTTACCATCAATGTCGCCAAAACCACCTACCATGGCTTTATCATCTTTTACAGTACGGTCGCCATGCAGTTCTATAAAGTTTCCGTTAGTTAGGGTGTTTATATAATCAAGGGTATAAGGTCTATCTGGATGACGAGATAATTGAACTCTTTGCCAAGGTGTAAGCGATGTATAAAGCTGAGTTTTAGTGTCTTTTATTTTATCTTCTATCTGTTTGATGGAAGAAGAAACATCTACTTTGCTTTTGGTGGCTATGTCTTTTAACTTTTGAAGCTCTTTTTCAAGTTCTTCTATGGGTTTTTCAAAATCAAGATAAGTTGTCATTCTAAAGTAAAATTAGGGATGCAAATATACTAATTATATAAAATGTAGTAGTGTTTTTAAAGCGACTAATGTGTTTTAACAATTTTAAGTATTTGATTTTCAAATTACTAATATCTGTTTTAACTTTTTTTTTGTTAAACTAAAGTTTAGTAATAAATTCGTGGGATATTAACCAATTTAAAAAAACAATTTTATGAAAAAAGTTATCCTATCATTAGTAGTTGTAGCAGCTTTATCTACATCTTGCAAAAAAGATTACACTTGTACTTGTACAGCTACTGGCGGTTATAGCGTGAGTGCTACAATTCACGACACAAAATCTAAAGCTACTACAGCTTGTACTGCTGGTAACAACTCAGCTAGCGGTATCACTTGTGCTATCAAGTAATTAGATTTTCATCTAAAATATAAAAGCGGCTAACTAGTTAGCCGCTTTTTTTGTGCCTATATCTATTTAATTACTAAGGTTTTGTAGGTGTATAATGGGATAAAGATCGCAAAGCAAAAATAAGGCTAAACAAAGTAAATAAAGCACCCATAATAAAAGGAGCCCCGGGAAAGTATATGCTACTGCCTTTCCCTGTATAGTAAGCAAAAATACTCGTCATAAGGGGCGGACCAATAATAGACGTGGCACTCATTAAACTAGTAAGAGCTCCCTGTAGCTCGCCTTGCTCGTTAGCAGGTACTTGATTAGACATAATGCCTTGCAAAGCAGGCATTGATATACCACCTAAGCAATAGGGTACTAAAAAGGCAAACATCATCCAACTCGTTGAAGCAAAAGCAAATAGAATAAAACCGATAAGATATAAGCCTAGGCCAAAATAAACCGACCTTTTTGCACCTAATTTTGGAGTAACAATACGAATAAGACCACCTTGAACAATAGCAACTAATACGCCTACTACACCTAAGGAGTAGCCGACCATGGCTTCATCCCACTTAAATTTTTCCATAGTAAAATAAGTCCAGTTGCTTTGCACAGCATGCTGTGCAATATAAATACAAACTAAAGAAACTACTAGCCCCAATATAACCGGGTATTTTTTAAGATGTTGTAATGAGCCAATGGGGTTTGCCCTTTTAATATCAAATTTTCGACGGTTTTCGGGTTTTAACGATTCGGGTAAAATAAAATAGCCATACAGCCAATTAATAAAAGTAAGGGCTGCTGCTGCGATAAATGGAATTCGTGGGCCATATTCGCCAAGCACCCCACCAATTACAGGGCCAATAATAAAGCCTAAACCAAAAGCAGCGCCAATTAAACCAAAGTTTTGAGCCCGTTTTTCGGGTGCACTAATATCGGCAATATAGGCTGTTGCTGTGCCAAAGCTGGCTCCTGTAATGCCGGCAAAAATGCGGGCAATAAACAGCCAGGCAATAGATGGTGCAAAGGCAAGTACTAAATAATCTAAACCAAAACCAAATAACGAAAACAATAAAACAGGTCTTCGCCCGTACTGGTCACTTAGGCTACCCATTACCGGCGAAAATAAAAACTGCATAATAGAAAACGCAAACATTAACAAGCCGCCATATAATGATGCATCACTAAGTGTACCACCTGTAAGTTGGGTTATAAGTTTAGGTATAACGGGTATAATTATACCAAAACCAATAACATCAATTAAAACTGTAATAAATATAAAGCCTAAAGCGGCCTCTCTTTTTTTGCTAAACATAAATTTTAAAATCTGCCCAAAAATAAGCAACAAAATGTGTGTTTTTATTTAAGTTTAATAAACTTATATTCGCAACCCGATAAATTATGCAAAAAAAGTTCATTACTAATCTAGCCATTTTAATTTGCCTTAATTTGCTGATAAAGCCTTTTTGGACATTGGTAATTGAACCGTCGGTTCAGGCTGATGTAGGAAATGAAGCTTATGGCGAATATTTTGCCCTTTTCAACTTCTCTTTTCTGTTAAACATATTGTTAGATTTTGGAATAACCAATTTTAATAATAAAAACATAGCTCAAAATAATCACTTGCTAGAAAAACATTTTTCAGGACTCTTTCTACTTAAATTATTATTAGGGCTTGTATATATAGTTGTTACTATTAGTATAGGTTTGGCAATAGGTTATAGCCCACGTTACATAAAATTATTGTTTTTATTAGGATTTAACCAGTTTCTAATATCCATGCTATTGTATCTGCGTTCTAATTTACTTGGGCTACATGCTTTTAAAACAGATAGTATTATTTCTGTATTAGATAGGTTTATAATGATTGGCATTTGCGCCGTTTTATTATGGACATCGTACACCGGCATTACGATAGACATTATGAATTTTGTGTACGCACAAACATTTGCTTATTTATTGGCAACTATTTTGGCATTTATTGTGGTGGTTAAAAAAACCGAAAAATTTACTATTTCCTGGAATCGTCCTTTTTGGATAATGATTTTAAAGAAAAGTTTTCCCTTTGCAGTGCTTGTTTTATTGATGACGTTTTATAATCGTTTAGATTCTGTGATGATAGAAAGGTTTTTGCCTGAAGGTGTAGGCGCTACGCAAGCTGGTATATATGCCAAAGGTTTTAGGTTGTTAGATGCCGCTAATATGATAGCGTATTTGTTTTCTGTACAATTACTTCCTATTTATAGCCGAATGTTAAAGTTTAAAGAAAACGTAGAAAATCTTGTTAAGTTATCTTTTACCCTTCTTATAACACCGGCTATTATTGCTGTGTCGGTTTGCTGGTTTTATCAAAAAGAATTAATCTCTCTTATTAACCATGATACAACTGATTATGCGGCTACTATTTTCTCCATGTTAATGACTTGCTTTATTGCCATCTCTACTACTTACATTTTTGGTACTTTGCTTACAGCCAATGGTAACTTAAAACAACTTAATACCATGGCACTAATTGGTATATGCCTTAATTTTTTATTAAATATTATCCTTATACCACGTTTTCAGGCAATGGGTGCAGCTTACTCAAGTTTGGCAACACAGTTTTTTACAGCAAGCGTACAAGTTTACTTAACCTATAAAATATTTAAGTTTAAAATAAATTACAGGTTAATTATTATCCTTATCCTATTCATTCTCGGTGTAGTAGGGGCTGGTTTTATAAGCACAAAATTTATTTCAAACTACTTTGTGGGTATGGCAGTAATGTGTGTTATATCAGGCATTTGGGCATTGGTTACAGGGCTTATCAGCTTTAAAGCCATTATGCGCTTTATGAAGTACTAAGGGGTTATTTATTTAACTCCCTTAGATAAGCTCTCAAAGCAATTTTTTTTATTTTAGCAACTTAAACTATGACTATGAATTTATTTAAGAAGAGTACTTTTTTACTTTTTACGTTCAACTTATTAATTTGTACTTCTCGTTCACAAACACAAACATTTCCTATAAATGGAGCACCAAATAACATACATAGCTATTATGCGTTTAAAAACTGTACACTTCATGTAGATGAATCTACTACTATAAACAATGCAACGCTGCTTATTAAGGATGGTTTGGTTGTTGATGCTGCAGAAAAAGTAACTATTCCAACAAATGCAGTTGTGTATGACTTAAAAGGAAAACATATTTACCCATCGTTTATAGAAATGTATAGCGATTATGGTATGCCTGAAGGCCGTACTACGGCCCCTCGCACTTTTGCTCCCCCTCAAATGGAAAGTAATATAAAAGGTGCTTTTGGCTGGAATCAAGCCATTAAAGCGGATGTAGATGCTTATAAAGTGTTTACCAATAACGATACTAAAGCCGATGAGCTGCGTAAACTTGGTTTTGGTTTAGTGCTTACATCTGCAAAAGATGGCATTGTGCGTGGTAGCGGTGCAGTTGTATTATTAAACACGCAAAAAAAAGAAAATGAAATTATTATAAAAGATAAAGCCGCTGGATTTTATTCATTTAATAAAGGTACTTCAACGCAAGATTACCCTTCTTCGTTGATGGGGGCCATTGCTTTGTTAAGACAAACCTATTTAGACGCACAATGGTATGGGGCTAATAAAAACAAAACAGAGTATAACATATCCTTAGAAGCCTTTAATAATTTGCAAGCACTCCCTTCTATTTTTGATGTAAGCGATAAATTAAATGCTTTACGTGCCGATAAAGTGGGCGATGAATTTAAAACAAAATATATTATTAAAGGCAGGGGAGATGAGTATCAGCGTGTAGATGATATACAGCAAACATTTTGTAAGTATATTATTCCGCTTAACTATCCCGATGCTTTTGATGTAGAAGATCCTTATGAAGCAGAGAACATTACGCTAACTGAATTAAAGCATTGGGAAATAGCTCCTGCCAACGCTAAATTTTTGCATGAAGCGGGTGTAAACTTTGCTTTAACCACAGCTGATTTAAAAGACAAAACCAAATTTTTGAAAAACTTACGTAAGGCTATAAAATATGGCCTACACGAAAAAGATGCGTTGAAAAGTTTAACTACCACACCGGCTGATATGCTTGGCCTATCAGATAAAGTGGGTAGTCTAAAAAAAGGGATGCTGGCAGATTTCATTATCACATCTAAAAATATTTTTGAAGATGATGCCACCGTATATGAAAACTGGGTTGGTGGAACTCCATATCGTTATAGTGATTACAATATGCCTGATTTACGAGGAGAATATTTATTATCGTATAACAACAATAAACTTAAAGTTGAAATTGCAGGTGTTGATATTGATAAACCAACTGCAATCATTGTTTTAAAAGATACAACCAAAACAACCTTTACTATCAACTTTAAAAACAATAACCTGGTTTTTAATTTTAATAGAGATACAGTTACACTCGATAGGTTTGATTTAAACTATAACGCTGTTGATTCTTCTTTTATCGGAAAAGCACAATCATCTACCAGTACTTGGTACGATGCAAGCCTTGTAAAAACAGGTCCTTTAAAACTTGCAACAAAAGATACTGCGTCGCATAAAAAAGATAAAAAGAAAGAAGAGCCAATCTTTGGTGAGGTTTACTATCCTTTTACATCTTTTGGTAAACCAGAAGCACATGAAAATATCATCAAAAAATTTAAAAACCGTTTAGATGCTATCTTAATTAAAAATGCAACCATCTGGACAAACGAATCTGACTCTATATTAACTGAGTATGATGTTTATATAGTAGAAGGTAAAATCGTTCGCATTGCACCCAATATTGATGCACCAAAAGGGGCTTTTGCTAAAATAATTGATGCAAAAGGCAAACACTTAACTGCCGGTATAATTGATGAGCATAGTCACATTGCCATTAGCGAA
>DATHOW010000070.1:0-10609 GCA_035484495.1 Bacteroidia bacterium
TTTTATATTGTTATTTTGGTTTTTTTATACAAAATTTTTTCTAAATTTGCAGCCTGAATTTATGGACTGTGTAGCTCAGTTGGTTAGAGCATCAGATTGTGGTTCTGAGGGTCGTGGGTTCGAGCCCCATCACGGTCCCTTAAATTCTTAAATGCTTTTGCATTAAAAAATGTTGAATCTTACCCCACAAAAGGTAAGATTTTTCGTTTATGGTATATCCGCAGTTTTTATAAAAGTCAACCGCATTTTCTCTAGCATGCAGTATAATCTCTAATCGGTTATTTTGTTTAGATATTTCTTCTAAGTAGTTAATTACTAATTTACCCAAACCCCTTCCTTGATAATCAGGATGAACAGCCATATAGCGTATTTGTGATGTTATGTTATCTACCCAATGTAAACGGGCACAAGCAATGGCTTTACCACCTGCTTTTATAAAAGCATGTATGCTGGTGTTATCTGTTTCGTCAAGCTCTGATCCTAAAGGTTGCCCCCAAGGTTTTCTTAAAACTTGGTAACGTAATTGGTAATAAATTTCAAAATCGTGTGTAGTAGAAGGTTGCTCTACTATAAAACTAGAACTTAGCACGCGTGCGGTGTTGTTTCTTAAGTTTAAATTTGTAACAAACATTAACGGTAAACAGCATATAAGAATCTTTATATTTTGGGTTTCCTCTTTGAGCTCCCGATCCATCCCCGTTTGGAGATGTTGCTCCTGGTATAGTTCCTAAACTTGGGTCGGCTAGGGCAACTGCTGTTGCTCCGTATGCTTGCTGAAGTTTTATTTTATCATAGTATCTTCCACTAACGCCATCAATATAATCGGTAAAGGTTTTTCTAACCGAAAGCTCGGCTCCAATACTAAAACGCTTATTAATAGCATAACGAAAACCAAGCCCAACAGGAATAGCCACATTAAAATTAGAAAATTGTTTTGGCCCGCCTGCTAAACCTTGCCCCTCGGTATGATATTTTTTTACGCTATACCAAGTACCTCCTAATTCTTCTTTAGGATTATAGAAGAAAATGCCAACCCCGGTAAATAAATAAGATGTGAATTTCCTGTTTTTCTTTTTAGAATGTAAGCCACCTATAGAATATAGATTTTTAGATTTTTCGCCTATGAAATAATATTCGGCTTGCACACTAAGTTCTATTATAGGTGAGCGAAAGTTTAAATTACGATTATGTCTTATTTTATCTCCTGCTAAAGCATCGTTACCCGATACCATAGCGTATGTAAGCATTCCTTTAAACCCAAAGGATGATGTTATTTTTTTGTACCGAAGTCCGGCATTTACATTAAAACGAGTGGTGCTAAAATTATAATCTTTTAAAAAGTGCGAACCAACTTGACTAGAACCACCCAAATCCCCCAAAAAACCGGTAGGGCCAATGCCTCCAATAAGTTCATATTTATATTTATTTCTAGACTGGGAAAAAACCAACGTAGATAATAACATTAAATAAATAAAAATATGAGAAACCCTTTTCATTTGCGGTTGCAAATTAACAAAATAAAACGCTTGTTTAAAACTATGAAACCTAATTTTAAACAAGGTAATGTTAGCTTAACTAATTGATTTTATGTGTTGTTTTTAATGTTTTCTATAAAAGAAGGAAGCTTTTTTAAGTAGGCTAGTTCTTTAAATTTCTCACGGGCTTCGGCAGCAGGACTGCCAAAGTAAACTTTGCCGCTTTCTAAATCCTTACCAACACCCGATTGGGCGTAAACTTCCACATTATCAGGTATACTAACATCGTTTGCCACGCCTGCTTGCCCCCATAAAATAACATTATCTCCTATAGATACAACACCTGCCACACCTACTTGTGCGGCTATAGTGCAATTTTTACCAATAGTGGTATCGTGCCCAATATGAACTAAATTATCAATTTTTGTACCTTTTCCAATAACGGTAGATGCCGATGCGCCTCTGTCCATTGTGCAAGAAGCACCTATTTCAACGTCATCTTCAATAATTACGTTTCCGCAAGATTCCAGCTTCTCTAATTTATCAAGTCTTCTTTTAAAGTAAAAAGCATCGCTTCCCAGTACCGAATTGGCATGTATCACTACATTATTGCCAATTTGGGTATAATCGTAAATGGTAACATTTGGGTGTATAATGCAATTATTGCCAATAACTACATGGTTGCCTACAAAAACACCGGGCATAATAACCGTGTTTGTGCCTATTTTGGCCGTAGGACTAACATTTACATTACTAAATTCAAGGGGCCTAAAATGCCTAACTAATTTATTGTAGGCGGTAAAAGGCTCGGGGTGAAGTAATAAAACCTTTCCTTCAGGGCACTCAACTTGTTGGTTAATAATAACCGCAGTAGCCTTGCTTGATACAGCATTTTTATAGTATTTAGGATGGTCTACAAATACCAAATCACCTTCATTTACACGATGAATTTCGTTTAAACCGGAAATTAATTTTGCTCCATCGCCAATAATTTCGGCACCAACTAAACGGGCTAACTCCTTTGCAGACGTTTTTTCTATCTTCATATTACCGCTATGAATGGTAAATATACATTATTTTTTTTAATGTTGGCTTTTAAATATGCAGTCCTATATTTGCAGTATGAAGAAAGTTTTAGCCTTATTTTTACTTATTTCGGTAAGTGTTGTCGCACAAAAAAAATCAAAACAAATTGCCGCTGATTGGAGCACACCATTACAGATAGTAGAAGGCTTAAAGCCAGGAAATAAAGCACCTGAATTAGCTTATAAAAACCCAAATGATTCTATTATAACCCTATCATCATTGCGTGGTAAAATAGTTTTAATAGATTTTTGGGCAAGCTGGTGCGGACCATGCCGTGTGGAAAACCCACGTGTTGTAGCAGCATACAATAATTTTAAAGATAAATCATTTAAGGGTGGTGAAAAAGAGTTTACTATTTACAGTGTTTCTTTAGATGCTAATAAAAACGCCTGGAATAAAGCAATTGCAGCAGATGGTTTAGTATGGCCATATCATGTATCTGATTTAAAACAGTGGAGTTCAGAAGCCGGTGTAAAATATGAAATAAGCTCTATCCCCAATAATTGGTTAATTGATGGGCGCGGCGTTATAATTGCAACTGGGTTACGTGGCGAAGCACTAGATAAAAAAATAGAAAGCATGCTTGCCGAAACCGAGATTAAAAAATAAAAAGATTTTTCTGTTAAAATTTTTGTTAAATTTATGTAGATAAAGCTTCTGTATGCGTGTAGCCATTATAGATTTAGGTACAAATACATTCGGCTTACTTATTGCTGATATACAAGGCAATAAATACAAAATCATTCATGATTGCAGAGAAATAGTTAAGCTTGGCCAAGAAAGTATAACTAATAATATTTTGTCGCCCACGGTTCTTCAACGTGGAGTTACAGCACTTTGCAATCTTTCAAAAATTATACAAGAATATAAAGTAGAAACGATTAAGGCGTTTGCTACATCTGCCATCAGAGAAGCAGAAAATGCAAAGGAGTTTATTTTAGAAGTAAAGAAACAAGCTAATATTGATATTGAAATTATAAGTGGCGATAAAGAAGCTGAACTTATTTATTACGGCAATAAAATGGCGGTAGAGATAAGTAAAGAACCTTGTTTGATAATGGATATAGGGGGAGGGAGTAATGAATTTATTATTGTAAACAACACAGGCGTTTTTTGGAAACAGAGTTTTAAATTAGGTGTGGCTCGTTTACTAAGTATGTTTCATCCCGAAAATCCTATTACCGAAAAGACAAAACAAAGTATAATTGACTATTTAAAAGTAGAATTGCAACCTCTTTTAAACGAATTAAAAAAACACCCTGTTACTACATTGGTTGGCTCTTCGGGTGCGTTTGAAAGTGTGCTAAATATGATTGGCAAAGAAGAAATAACGGAGAATAAAACCAGTTACGATATTAGTTTAGAAGATTACCACCTTATTAGTAAAAAAACAATTCATTCAACGACTGAAGAAAGACAACATATGCCAGGTTTGATTCCCATGCGACGAGATATGATAGTGCTATCCTATATTTTAATTGATTTTATTTTAAACAATACGGAGATAAAAAAAATTACTCTATCTACTTATTCGCTAAAAGAAGGTGCTATAACCTTGTTTATGGAAAAAAATCAACCTATTTAGTTTGTTGAAAGATTTGCTACCAACTAATTAATTTTTCTTACTCGCCAAATCAGTAGTAAAATAAAACCAAATAACATACCCCCTAAATGGGCAAAGTGCGCCACATCATCCATTGGATTGCTGTTTATTCCGGAAAATAATTCAATTAAACCATAACCCGCAACAAAATACTTAGCCTTAATTGGAATAGGAATAAACATTAACATTAATTCTGAATTGGGAAATAACATGCCAAATGCAATTAATAAACCAAATAGGGAACCCGATGCACCAATTACAATTAATGGATTTAACTGTTCTCCTGAATAGCCGTTATACTGATAATAATAAACCAACAATTGTATAATGGCAGCACCCAAACCAGTAAAAATATAATAGAATAAAAAACGCTTTGGCCCCCAAACGTTTTCTAATATAGCCCCAAACATAAATACGGCGTACATATTAAAAAATATGTGCATAATGTTGCCATGCATAAACATGTAGGTAATAAATTGATAAGGCCTAAAATCTGGCGCTGTTGGGTAGTGTAAGCCTAAAACATTAGTTAGGTCTAAACCTTTTGCTTTTAAAAGCCAGGTTGACGCAAAAAGTATAATGTTTATTATTAATATATTTTTGGTAATCGTTGGTAACGATTGAAAGTTGTTCATCTAATTTCGTTTAAAAAGTTTGTCTATATCTGTTTGGTTTATTTGCGTGTACACAATTTTTCCTTGCGGACTATGCGCATGTTCATCACAGGCAAATAAATGCTCTACCAATAATTTCATTTCTTCAAACTGAAGTTCTTTGCCGTATTTTATACAAGTGTTTTGTGCTAGTGCACGGCAAATGTTTTCTCCCTTATCTAGCTTTATGTCTAAGTTGTTAAGCTTATAGTTTTCTAATAAACCATTTAAAACTTCTACACTGTTTAATGAACTTAAATCTGCCGGAACACCTTGTACCACAATAGTATCCTTACCAAAAGGAACTATATCAAAACCTAGATTTTTTAAATCGTCGTTAAGTTCTTTAAGCAACAGCATATCTGCTCCTGATAACTCAACCGTTTGCGGGAATAATTCTTGTTGCGAGTGTATGGGGTGTTGAGCCGATTTTTTATAATGCTCGTACATTATACGCTCATGTGCACGCTGTTGATCTATTAATAAAAGTCCATCTCCGGTAACAGCTACAATGTATTTGTTTTGCAACTGAAACACCTTATCAAAACTTACTTCTGTTTTCTGTTCGTGAAATAAATTTTCTTCTGTTTGTTGAGGGCTATAACTATGTTGATTTTCAGGTTTTACATAATCTTCGTATAAAGATTTCCAATCTGTATTAACAGATGATTTGTTTTCTCCTTTATCAGTAAACGGATTATAGCTTGGGTTATATTGTATTTTAGGAGCCTGTGGCACACCTTGGTTTTTAGAGTAATTAAACTCTACAATTTGTTCCTGGTCAAAATCAATAGAGGGGGCTAAATTGTTTTTTCCTAAAGCGCGTTTTACGGAGGTTTTTAAAATGGCGTAAACCGTTTTTTCATCTTCAAATTTTATTTCAGTTTTAGTAGGATGTATGTTTACATCAATAACATTGGGTGGTACAGTTATAAATAAAAAATATGCCGGATACTCTCCTTCGGGTATCAACTGAAAATAAGCACTTTTAACGGCATGGTCTAAATAGCCGCTTTTAATAAAACGGTTGTTTACAAAAAAATACTGCAAACCTCTTTTCTTTTTAGAAGAAGCGGGGGTGCCAACGTAACCTGTAATACTAATGTTAGGTGTTTGCTCGTTTACAGCAACCAGTTTATCTTTTAATGTGTTGCCTGCCAAACCTGCTACGCGTAAAAGTAGGTTAGTGGGTGGCAAATTATAAACCTCGTTAGTATTACTAATTAATTTAAAACCAACATCAGTATGTGCCATAGCAACACGCTCAAACTCATCAATAATATGGCGAAGTTCAATAGTATCGTCTTTTAAAAAATTACGACGAGCCGGCACATTAAAAAATAAATTCTTAACGCTAAAAGATGTTCCGTTAGCGCACTGACAAGGCTCTTGACTGATAAAATTTCCGCCTTCAATAATAACTGAAGTGCCTGTTAGCACCTCTGCAGTTTTTGTTTTAAGTTCAACCTGTGCCACAGATGATATGGCAGCTAAAGCCTCACCCCTAAAACCTTTGGTGCTTATAGCAAATAAATCATCAGCTGTTTTTATTTTGGAAGTTGCATGACGTTCGAAACACATACGTGCGTCGGTTTCGCTCATGCCCTTGCCATTATCTATAACTTGTATAAGAGCTTTGCCGCCTTCTTTTACCAGTAACGAAATTTGTGTAGCACCTGCATCAACGGCATTTTCAAGCAACTCTTTTACAACCGATGAGGGTCGTTGCACCACCTCGCCGGCCGCAATTTGATTAGCAATGTTTTCTGGTAAAAGATTTATAATATCAGCCACTCGCTTATTTTAAAATTACTTTAACGCTATAAGAACCCGTGTTGGCAGCATTAAAAACAGTTTCGTAAATAGATAAATATAACATGCCGGCAGTTGTACTTGTGCCATTAAATTTAGCACCTGCACGTAGTGTGGTTGTACTTTGTTCGCCAATTTTATAAACTACGTTACCATACGTAGGGTAAGTGGTGGCATCACTTGTATAATCACTTGTTTCAGTAGCACTTCCATTTGGATGATACTTTTGGTTAGAAAGACTTGCTAAGGTTACTTCTCCTGTGGCTGTTATAGAAAATTTTTGCCCCATTTTAAGCATAATGCCTGTTTTAAGCCAGCCACCATTATTGTTTCCACTAATATTTTTTGAAGCAATTAATTTAAACGAAGTTTCATTTGAACCACTTTCATTAATGTAACTGATATCAATGGTTTTAATTTTTTCCTTTGGGATAGATAAGTTGCCATATTCTGTTTTTATATCCAGTTTACTAAACTCGTAAGTTCCGCCCATGGTGTATTGGTTATCTATAGATACGATGTCTTTATCAGATGTAGCATCATCAACAAAAGCTGCTGATTTAATTTCAGCTAAGGCATTATCAGGTGTATAATCCCCAATATATTCATTTTGATTTTTAACATCATTAGTAAAATTTGTAATTGCCGGGATCGCTTTTATACCAAGCTTTACAAGTTCATCATAGGCCCCTTTTTTAATATCGTCGCTACTGTTGTTTAACTGTTTTAAAAAAGATAGGGCTTTGTCAGATACTATTTTATCTGAAGGAATACCAACTTGTATAGAGCTAACACTTTTTACCGGGATAACTAATTTACCATAGTCGGTAACCAAATTTATATCAGCTAAAGACGTTGTACCTGTTACATTGCTACCGTCGCGTAATTTAACGCTTACTTCAGCTGGTTTTTGGGCAAAAGAAATACTTAGGCAAAATGTCGCAAAAAGGGTTGTTATTTTTTTTGAATTCATGGGTTTAAAATAGTAGGTAAAATTACTAATTTACTTTAAGCTATTGTGTTAGGCGGACTTATAAACTGCGCTTTTATACTAAAGTGTTTTAAACAAAAAGCCCACCTACTGGTGGGCTTTTTGTTGATATATTTTTCATTAATACTATTTGATAGTAGCAAGTACGTCTTTATTAACCTCAATTTTATGGTTGTTACGTAGGTTAGCAATCCAATCTTTTTCTAAATAGTTTTGATAATCAGATGTAACCATACCGCGGCACTCAGCTAACTTTTTAGGTGTTTTTGGTGTTAACTTGTTTACCACCATAATGTTTATTTTACCATCAGCTTGTTTTACTTCGGGTGCAACACCAACTTTCCAATTAGCATCTACATCTTTGTTTTCGCCTTTTAGGTAAGTAATGTTTTCAACACTAACATCTAAAGCCGATTTTTTGTTTAGTTTTTCTGTAATCTCTTTTTCAGTTTTTTTAGCCGCAAGCATTTTATTTACCTCTTTTGCTACAGTTGCATTAGCACATTTGTAAGTGCTAACATCTGCGCGCTCATCCCACAGGTAATTGTTTTTGTTTGATTCATAAAACTTCTCTAAACCTGCGCTGTCTTTAACTGCTTTACTCCAAACTTTTTTGTCGGTTAAGTCAAATAATAAAATACCATCACGATACTCTTGCATTAAATTATGATACTCAGGATATTTTTTATCTAACTGAGTTTCTTCGTAAGCAATTAAGCTCTCATCTACAAAACTTTTGTATTGTGAGTTAACTGTCATTGCTACATCGCTTTTAGCACGACGTGTTTGGTGCGATTCTAAGTAAGTAGCAAAATCTTGCTGAGTATATTTTTTATCGGCTATGCTAAACATTTCTTTATTTAGTTTGGCTGCTTTTTCTGATGCTTTCCAAGTTCCTTGGAAATAAGTAGAATCAATTGTTTTGTTTAAAGCCTCTTTCTCTTTTGGCATTTCTTTAAAACTGTACTCTTTTTTAAGCTTAGCTATAAAAGATTCTTTGCTTTGGTACGAACGAGAATCTTTTGCCACCTTATTTTTTAATTCTGTTTTCATAGCCTCAAATGCAGGAACGGTACGTTTATCTTTACGTATAACTATATGCCAACCAAACTTAGTTGTAAAAGGCTTAGAGAAATCTCCGTTTTTTTGTAGCGTAAATGCTTGTTTAGCAAACTCTTCAATTGGGAACTTTCTTTCGTAAAACCAGTTTAACTCACCACCATTAGGAGATGTTTGTTTATCTTCTGAGTAATTTTTTGCTAAGTCTTCAAATTTATCGCCTGCTTTTAGTTTAGCATAAACTTCATCAATTTTTTGTTTAGCTTTTAATGAATCATCATGCTTCATATCTTTATTTAATTTAATCATGATGTGGGCAGTTAAAATTTCGCCTGTATTTGGTCTTTTATCGTAAACTTTTAAAATATGGTAACCAAAACGTGTACGAACAATTTTGCTTATTTCGCCTACGGGTGTGTTATAAGCCGCATTTTCAAATGGGTAAACCATTTCTAAAGCAGTAAAATAACCAAGACTTCCACCTACATCTTTTAAAGAAACATCATCGCTTGTAGCAGATGCAGCTTGTCCAAACAAATCTTTCTTTTTGTCGATTGCTTTGCCAGCAACTAAATCTTTAATAGAGTTGATTTTTTGATTTGCTTCAGTAGTATCAGCTTTTGTTGGTTTAACTTTTCCATAAGCATTTTTCTTAACCAATGTTTCGTACTCGCTCAATTGCGCAGCAGCAACTGTTTTACCCGATGCAACACTTAAAATAATATTTATACGGTGCCAAGCTTCTAATGTATCTTTTGGTAAAGCATCTTCAGCGCATTTCACTAAAATGTGACTTGCTTTTACCTCACTTTGCATGCGTTGGTAAGCTTCATTAATTAATTTATCAGTAGCATCTTTATCAGTAAGATAAGGTGCTGCAAGTTGTTTGCGGTATCCGCCTAACTCTTGTTTAAAAGCCGGTAGGGTATCAAGCCCCATTTGCTCAGCTTCTTTTACTTTTAGTTTAAAATTTACAAACAAATCTAAATAGTCGTTTACCGATTTTTTCTCAGTCGACATGTCTTTACCGTTATTCTTTTTATAAACCGCCTCAAACTCCGATTTAGTTATGGCTTTACCATCAATGGTAAGTAAGGTTGGGTCGGTTTGAGCAAATCCGCTTGCCGCAAACAGTAAAGAACTAGCTACAAAAACAAACTTATTCATATACATACATTATTTAATTTTATTTTTAGGATGCCAAATTTAGTAAAAACTCTGAATTTTGGTAATGCTTATTGTTAATTAGCCGTTTGGCTCAGTATTTGACTCCTATTACCTATAACTGCCAACTATTTAGTAATTTTGGCTAAAATTTAATTATGCCTCATATAGTAGCCCCATCTATCCTTTCGGCCGATTTTGGTAACCTGCAACGAGATGTTGAAATGATAAACCAAAGCAAAGCTCCTTGGTTTCATATTGACGTTATGGATGGCGTTTTTGTACCTAATATCTCATTTGGTTTTCCGGTAATAAAAGCCATTCATAAACATGCTAAAAAACCACTTGATGTGCATTTAATGATTGTGCAACCCGAGCGTTATATAGAAGATTTTAAAAACGTAGGGGCACACGTGTTAACTGTACATTACGAAGCTAGCACCCATTTACACCGTACCTTGCAGCAAATAAAAGCCGCAGGCATGAAAACCGGTGTAGCACTTAACCCTCATACCCCAGTTAGTGTGTTAGAGGATATTTTAATTGAAACTGATTTAGTGTGTATGATGAGTGTAAACCCTGGTTTTGGTGGACAAAAATTTATTGAAAATACCTATAAAAAAGTAACTCAGCTAAAGCAGATGATAAAAGATAAAGGGTGTCAAACCCTTATTGAAATTGATGGAGGGGTAGACTTAAACAATTATAAAAAACTATTGGCTGCCGGAGCTGATGTTTTAGTAGCCGGTAACACAGTATTCTCTTC
>DATHOW010000071.1:0-18511 GCA_035484495.1 Bacteroidia bacterium
TTAACACGTGTGCGTGGCTTTACTCAAGATGATGCTCACTTATTCTGCCGTCCTGATCAAGTAAAAGAAGAGTTTTGTAAAGTAATTGATTTAGTGTTGCATGTGTTTAATGCTTTAGGCTTTGAAGACTATACCGCACAAATTTCTTTACGCGATAAAGAAGACCGCGCAAAATATATTGGCAGCGATGAAAACTGGAGCTTAGCAGAACAAGCGATTATAGAATCAGCTGCTGAAAAAGGTTTACGTACTGTTGTTGAATATGGCGAAGCAGCTTTTTATGGTCCTAAACTTGATTTTATGGTTAAAGATGCCATTGGAAGAAAATGGCAGCTTGGTACTATACAAGTTGATTACAACTTACCTATACGGTTTGAATTAGAGTATACAGGCAGCGATAACCAAAAACATTGTCCGGTAATGATTCACCGTGCACCATTTGGTTCGTTAGAAAGATTTATTGCCGTGTTGATAGAACATTGTGGTGGTAATTTCCCACTATGGTTAACACCCGACCAAATTGCTATACTGCCAATAAGCGAACGCTTTAATGACTACGCGCACGAAGTTTTGCAATTATTAAATAATTCCGATATTCGTGGTTATGTTGATGACCGCGACGAAAAAATAGGAAGGAAAATTCGTGATAACGAAATGAAGAAAGTGCCTTACATGCTTATTGTTGGAGAGAAAGAAGTAGCTGATAGAAAAGTAGCGGTACGTAGACACGGTAAAGGTGATTTAGGTGTGTTTAGCATTGAAGAATTTGCCGATATCATTAAACAAGAAATTGAAAGTGATTTCAAAAAAGAAACACTAAAAAAAGTAGAAGTAAAATAAATATAAACTAAAAAAACGGAGGTTACCATCGCAGCACCATTTAGACCAGGCGGACAAAAACCCGCATTTACAGCAAACAAACCAGGAGGGCCAAAACCTAAACCATACAACCGTGGCTTTAACAGAGGTCCGATAAAGAAAGAAGATGCCCATCGCATTAACGAAAAAATTACCGCTGCCGAAGTACGTGTAGTAGGTGATGGATTTGAACCAGGTGTATATTCCATCAAAAGAGCACTTGAGATTGCCGCAGAGCAAGGTTTAGACCTTGTTGAAATTGCACCTCAAATTGTGCCGCCGGTTTGTAAAGTTATTGATTACAAAAAGTTTTTATACGAGCTTAAAAAGAAACAAAAAGAAGTAAAAGCAAAAGCCGCCCGTGTGGTTGTAAAAGAAATTCGTTTTGGTCCGCATACGGATGATCACGATTACAATTTTAAAAAGAACCACGCTATGGAGTTTTTAAAAGAAGGTTTTAAAGTAAAAGCATTTGTGTTTTTTAGAGGGCGCGAGATCGCCTTTAAACAACAAGGTGAGATTTTATTATTACGTTTTGCCAGTGAGCTTGAAGAGTTTGGTAAGCCAGAGCAAATGCCACAATTAGATGGTAAGCGTATGATTATGATACTTGGCCCTAAGAAAAAATAATTTATTATAATATAAATCAAATAAAAAGGCATCTAACGATGCCTTTTTTATTATGTATTTTTAATTATGCAGCATTTAAGTGCTTTATCTAATACGCTTTTATTTTTTTCTTTTGTTTTAGGAGTTCTAGCATTATGCCTTTTTTTATTACACAAAATTAAGGCCTCCATTTTTTTGCTTGTTGCCGCATCTTTATTAATTGGTTTTTTATTTGCAACATTAGACCCTTTTCTTCAGCTTTGGGATGAGCAGTTTCATGCTTTAGTAAGCAAAAATTTACTAAAGCATTGGTGGAAACCAACTTTGTACGAAAACCCCATTTTAACCTATGATTATAAGAGGTGGGGCTCTAATCATATTTGGCTGCATAAACAGCCTTTATTTATGTGGCAAATGGCTTTATCCGAATATTTTTTCGGAAACACGGAAATTGGGGTGCGGTTTCCGGATGTTGTTTTGCATGCATTATTAACCTTTATCATTTTTGACCTTGGAAGATTAATTAAAAATGAACGAGTAGGTTTTTTAGCAGCGTTATTTTTTACTTTTCTACTTTTTCCACTCGAATTAATTTCAGGAAACATAGGATTAGATCACAATGATTTTGATTTTATGTTTTATATAACAGCTAGTTTTTGGGCATATTTTAGATATAGAGAAAATGAAAGAATTTTATGGCTAACATTAATAGGTTTATTTGCAGGCTGCGCCGTTCTTATAAAATGGTTGCCAGGCTTACTCGTTTACTTATGTTGGTTTACAATATATGTTTATGATCAAAGAACTTTGAAAAATATTTTTATAAAAAGTAAACCAATAGTAATTAGTGCGCTAACTGCTTTTATTGTTTTTTTACCTTGGCAGGTTTATTGTTATATAAACTACCCAATTGAGTTTAAGCAAGAGATGTTGTATAACAGCCTACACATAACAACAGCTTTACAGGGCCATGGAGGTGATTGGACTTTTTATTTTACCGATATAAGTAAACTTTATGGAGAAGGGGACTTAGTTCCCTACATACTATTAATTTCATTCCTATTTTTTGTGTATGATAAAAAACAAAGCATTCATAACAAGATAATAATTACAACAGCTATTTCAGTTATCTATCTTTTTTTTACCATAGTTCAAACAAAAATGACCGGTTTTGTTGCCGTAGTTTTGCCTTTAGTTATTATAGTTTTTGCCAATTTTATAACAGAAGTACTTGAATTAATAAAGAATAAAACAATCTATAAACTTGTTTTTTCTATCGTTGTTTTAACAATAACCTTTCTGTTTTTTGATTTAAATATGGTTTTAAAGAGGCACTCGCTTACCTATAAACCAGATAACGATAAAAAAGGAAGGCTTGAAAACATTGTTCAAACACAAAAACTTAAAGAGTTGAGTGATTTAATTTCAAATAAAAACATAGTGTTGTTTAATTGCGACAACCTTTATATAAAGACTATGTATTATTGCGAAAATGTTACTGCTTATGGTTTTGTTCCTTCTATAGTAGAATGTGAAACAATAAAAAACAAAGGATACAAAATTGCTGTACTAAGAAATAAAATCCTACCAGACTATATTGAAAACGATAAAAGTATTTTGAAAATTAATTTTTAATTACTTTACTCTTTCTCGTTATACTCTTTTTCTTTTGGAGCAATTTTACCTATAATTTTAAACTCTGTACGACGGTTAGCGGCCCTACCCTCTTCGGTTTTATTATCGGCAGTTGGTTTTGTTTCTCCGTATCCGTGTGCTTGTATTCTTTCAGCTTGTATGCCTTTTTCAACCAAATATTTTAACACACCATCAGCACGTTTTTGAGAAAGCGAGTTATTATAAGCATCACTTGCTTGGTCATCTGTATGAGAACCTATTTCAACAATTACATCTGGGTTTGCTTGCATGAAAGCAAGTAAAGTAGTATCTATATCCTTTTTGGAATTTTCCGTCAGTTCATATCTATCTGTTGCATAATGTACGTTAGGTAATACAAATGCTTTATCAGTTATCTCTTTTAATATAGCTGCATCTTGTTTTATTGTCTGGCTTGTTGTAATATTATTTGTATTAAGGTTTTTGGTGCCATTTAAATATTTTTCTTTCTCAAATAATATTTGATAATTGCTGCTGGCCTCAACACCTATATCGTATTTTCCTTGCGCATCTGTTTCAACCGATTTAATAAAAATAGGATCATCTTCTTTAGGTATAAGGTATAAAGAAACTTTAGCATTTTTAACTGGGTTTCCGTTTTCATCGGTTACAACACCTTCCGTATTTAATTTTACATATAGTATATTTTTAAATGTATATATATCATCGCAGCAAGTAGGACTCTTTTTTGGAGCTACACCACCCTTACGGTTCGATACAAAAAAACCTTCGTCCTTGTTTTTTCCAATGGCATAATAAATATCATCAGCGGTTGAGTTTATTGGGCCACCAATGTTTTCGGGTGGTGTAAATTGTTTCATTTCGCCTTTGGCCTTAAATATATCTAAACCACCAAGTCCCGGCCAACCGTTAGAGCTAAAATAAAGTGTGCGGTTATCTGCTTCGTAAAAAGGTGTTATCTCATCTCCCGTAGTATTTATTTTACTGCCTGCATTTTTTGGCAAACCGTATGTTTTCTTTTTAAAGTCGTAAATGATGTACCAAATATCTAAACCACCACGCCCGCCCGGACGATCACTTACAAAATAAATAACTTCGTTTTGCTTAACCGACTCAATAGAAGTTGTAGGTTGTGTAGATGTGTATTTTGAATCGTTTATTGTATTATCTAAAGCCGTTGGTTCGCTCCAACTACCATCGTCTTGCTTTGCCGTAAGATATATGGCACAAATCATTTTATTGTTCCAGTTTTTTTTGCAGCGGGTAAAATAAACGCGTTTACCATCGGCTGAAAAAGTTGCATTGGTGTTATTAAATCCTTCTTTATTAATGGCACCATCATATTCGCCGGCAAAAGTCCATTTACCGTTTTCTTTTTTAGCGGTATAAAACTTTTTAAATGCCCCCACCGCAGTATCTTCTTGTGATTGCACAGTATATACTTTTTTATCGGTGCGAATAGATGAGTACAATAATGTATTTGTATCAAGCATAATAGGCGAATGCTCAACATGTATTCTATTAATAGTAGTATCTAAATGCGTAATGGTAACTTTATTTAATTGTTTGGTAAAAGCAATAGCTGAATCGCAACCTGTAATTTCTGCTTTCATTTGCTTTTTTAATTCAACAGCTTGCGGGCTACTACCGCCTTGTTTTTTAAATTTTGCAAACTGCTCTTTGGCTTTATCGCAATTGCCATTCATTTTAAGCATTAAACCGTAATAGTAAATAGCCAAACTGTTATCCGGATTAAACTTAATAGCTTTATCGTACCACTCTTGCGCACTTACATAATCTCTGTTTATACGAAAAGCAGTAGCCAACTTGTAAGCACCTTTAGCATTGTTGGGTTTTAATTTCATGTACTGGTCGTAATACTCTCCAGCTGCATAATAATCTCCTTGCTTTACAGCCGCATCGCCCATACGCCTGCATTCGCCGGCTTTTAGGTTTTTTATTTCAATAGTATCTTGTGCTTGTACAAAAAAGCTAAGTAATACAAATAAAAATGTAAGGCTATATATACGCTTAGTATCTATCACAAGGAATTTGGCTTTTAGTTAAACGTGTGCTCATGCCGGTATAAATGAATGATATTTCAAAAGCGCCACGGTAATTGCTGGCTGTTTTAAGCTGAGAAATATTAAAATCGTAACTAACACCGCCATAGTAATTTTTATAATTAGCACCAACAACCGCAAAAAAAGCATCGGTTAAGTTTGCAAAACCTTTACGGCCATATATACCAATAAACACTGCTTTTTTAATAGAATACTCTTTATCTAACGAATAAAAAAAGCGAGAGCCAAATAAAAACTCAGATGCTTTATCTGTTCCCATCATACAAAGCGAAGGTTGTATAGTAATTTTTGGTAAGGCGTACCAGGTAACACCTAACGAAAACACATTACGTGCTGCAAGTTTGTTGGTACTTGATAAAAAAGTTTCTTTAGGCGAGTTAACATGAAACATAGCAAAGGAGGTAAATATTTCTACTTTGCTAGTCAACTTCCTATCATAACCTGCACCCCAGTTTAAATCGAAATAATGAAGGCGGTAACTTAAATTGGTTTCGCCACTTGGTAAATTGCCATTAAACTGGCCCGAACTCATGTCAAATTGCCCGGGGAAAGTTTCATTATTGTTGATGCCCTTCATAGTAAAGCCCGGCTGAACTCCAATATGAAATGTGTTTTTACCTAGCGTTTTATGATAAGCCAGTGACGCTTGGATTTTATTTACCTGTAAGTTTCCTCCTGATTTATCGTTGATGATTAATAGCCCCGCTGAAACTTTTTCGCCATGCAGGTAAAAGTTTTTATCGCCACCGATAGACTCGGTTGTGTATGGTTTAGAAACTTCTTTCCATTGACTACGGAAATTGCCCATTACTCTAAAATCGCCATCATAGTTACCCGTGTTGGATGGAGAGATTGTTAAGGGTGTAGAAAAATATTGCGAAAAGTGAATGTCTTGCGCAAAGTTTTTCTGCAGAAACAGAACAGTACTAAAAATTATTAAATAACGTTTTTTCAGAAAAATGAGTTTATCGGATAAAGATAAAAAAATAAATTAATCTTTAACTCTACTAAAACTTAATGTTTTTAGCATCCAATTTGGTAGTGGTTTTTCGGGTTTACGCTTGCGTAAATCCAAATACCAGCCAAATTTCTTTAAAATGGGTATTTTAAAGGTTTCTACAAACTCAATAAGTGCCCCATCTGGGTCTTCAATATAACTAAAATGCCCGGCAGCATCGCCCATTTCAAAATTGGTACCGCTATCTACCGTAAACGCACAACCATATTCGGCACATTTTTTACGCAGGGCATCCATGTTTTTTATATCAAAACATAAATGAATAAAGCCTAAATCGCCCCAAAAACGGTTTTCAAAAATTTTGCGGGGTGTTCTATCATATACTTTAACCAGCTCAATATAACTGTTACCCAACATACGTGAAAAACTTCCTTCGCGGGGTTTGCTATGAGTAAGAATTACACGGCGACATTTATTTTTGCCCGCAGGCAGGTTTTGTAAATCACTAAATGTATCTTCCTTATCAAACAACACTTTATCATAGCCTAAAATATCGGCATAAAATTTCATTGATTTATCCATATCGGTAACACCCATTACTGCACCAATTGGTCCGCCGGTAGCATGGTTACTTGAGCCAAACATTTCCTGACTTTCAATTACCTCAAACATATTTCCAAACACATCTTTTATATAAAAATGTTTTTGTTTGATGGGGTTTTCGCTTATTTCGCTAAGAATAGTAACGCCTTTTTTGTTAAAGAATGTAAAACTTTCTTGTATGTTTTCCGTCTTAATTTTACCAATTAAGATGCCTAAATCGCCTAACTCAATATTAAAAGGACAAGGTTGAGGGGTACGGCTGGTGTACTGCCAAATTTCTAAGCCGCCGCCGCCTTTGCCACTAATAGCAAGTATAGCATGGCGTTGATGTGGCTTTTGACCCGTATAGGGCAACATTAAATTAGCCTCAGAAGCTTCATCTAAAATAGGAATATCGATGCCCAAGTTTTGACGGTACCATTTAAAACCCTCGTGCACATTTGGTACACCAACACCTAATTGTTGTATGCCCGATATGATGTATGCCATAATTTTGTAATTTGGCGTAAAATTAAACCAAAATTTATATGACAAAAATTGTTGTTAGAGTTTTTATCATTATGTTATTTGTATTTAGCAAAGGACTTGTGGCACAAACTAACTCTGCGTTTGAGCAAGTTCATAACCAATTACTAAATGATTATGTTGTTTTTATAGATTCTACTGAAAAAAAGCAGCCTTTTGGAAGTTATTTTCAGATACACAAACACAGGCACATTTCTATGGTTGAGTTTAGAGATGAAAAATTAGTGTATAAGATTACCAAAAAAGTAAAAGTTTATAAAAACGGAGTGCGTTACGAAAAAGTTGAATGGACAATTCATTACCCACATAAAATATGGCATCATAAATTATACGAGATAAAACAACTGGGACATAACTACCGTTTTATTGAGCAAATAGATTATGAGTTTGGTAAAAAAATGAAGCCAACAAAAATTACCACCAGCATTGATGATAATTATTTAAGGGTGAAAATTTTAAGTCCGAATGATAAAAAAGCGACTTATTTATTTATTAAACCTGCCAGCAGTTTACCTGTAACACATCAGGATTAGTTATTGCTTTATGCAAAAAACCTTGTTGCCGTAAAAGCCAATTAAGTAGGGTTTTTCGTTGCTAATAAGCGAACAATTATCGGGTAGTTTGGTTAGTTTAATTTCTGTATCAATTACTTTATTCTCAACCACATCAATTAAAAACAGATTGTTTGAACCGTTTTCCAACGCTGCATAAAGATGATTTTCTTTATACAATAATGATTTTACAGGTGTTTGCATTTTTTTATCTAAAACACGTTCGTATAATTTTTTTCCGAAAAAATCAAACTCATCCACTCCGTTTTCGGTAGTACAAATTAATAAAGGGCTTATTGGGTTTTGCAGCGTATCAATAAAAACCGAGGTTATATTGTTTTCTTCTGAAAAGTTTATCTCTTGTAATTTATCGGCTAAAGAAATTTTGCATAATTTTTTACTTAGTTTATCTACATAACAAATGTTTGTGCTTTCTGTATTCTTTCCTTCTTCTATAAAAATTGGCTGACTACCCACGGCAATTTTAGAGTTTATTTTTACACGTGTTTCTCCTTTTCGGTTTGTTATGTTTATGTTACCCAGGGTATCAATTAAAACAAAATAATCTTTTTGCTGCAATACAAGATGGGTTACTTGCCCTGTGTTTTTTACCGGGGAAAAATCGACCAACTGTTTGCCATTTATAGCGTAGCAAACTGTAGTGTTGTTTTTTAAAGGAATCCACAAACGATAATTTTTATTGTTTTCGTAATCAAACAGCGTTAAACCACCACCAGCCGCATTGCTTAATTTAGCAGGAAATCCGCTTACAAAGTTTCCGTTTCTATCAACAACAAACAATTGGTTTTCTGTATTAAAAAGCAGTTGCAGTTTACCGTTATCAAAATAATCTACCTGATGTATGTTGCCTAAAATTTTCTGCCCAATGTTTTTCTTCCATAAAATTTTTCCGGTATTTGAAAGCAGATACAGGTTGTTTTTTACATCAGCACAAACCAATTCCATTTCATTAGTAAGGTGGTTTTTTACAGGTGTTGGATTGATATATAAGTCAGTATCTAAAAGCGTTTCCCACAGGGTGTTTTGGTATAATTTACTTTTAGGATTAAAGTTTGCGCAAGCCCTAAAGAATAAGTTGTTTTTTAGTTTTTCAACAGTTAAAGCCATTGATTCATATTTATCAAACATTTCGGGTGATTGGCTTAATAGCTTTATCATGTTGTTTGACATCCCTCCTACTATCTCTTCTCTGCATTTAAACACATCGGCATAAAATAAAAACGCACTTTCAATTGAAAGATTTTTGTCTATAAAGTTTACCACGCGCTCGTTAACCAGTAAATTGTTTTTATCGGAAACAGTTTTTTTAAAATCGCTAATAGCACTCATCTCGTTACTAAAAAGTATAGCGTTATTTAAGCTTGCGACGTATTTGAATTTTTTACTAAAAAATTGCCCGCATAAATCAGAGAATAAGTTTTGTCCCTCGTCCGTATAAATTCTGACCGAATCAACCGTATCGAAAGTAGAATCACTCACTGCTTTTAAAAAATCGGTGCCAAGTTTTTCATCCGTAATTTGTATCAAACCATAATCCTGTTCAGCATCGGTACACTTTGCTGTAAACAACAAGGCAAAATCACCTACAAATTTTTCTATTTCGGTTTGCGCATCGGCATTAATTTTATTGGTGTAGGCTTGTAAATCTTGCTTTCTTTTTTCGGGTTTAGCTATGTAATTATACTCTATAAATTGCGAATACTTGCTTATACTGATTGCCCTTAATTGTAAAGTGTTGTAGGGAAGTAAATTAAAGGCATCTTTAAAATTTACGGTTCCTTGGGCTTTTAAAGTGTTATAAATAACAGAAGAATCGTTTGACAGAAAACCTTGTGTGTTTAATTCACTCGATGTTATAGTTGCATCTACCGAAAGCCAGGCCTCTTTTTTTGTACCATACACGTCTTTATTTTTTATGGACGAGGCAAAAAAGTTAGTCCAAGCTTGGTTGTAAAAGTTAGGTAAATGAATAAACAAATTTATATCACTCTCTTTGTCTTCAGTTTGATAGATTTCAGTAAAAATTTTGTTTTGTGCTAAGGAGGTTTTATTATTCTTTATAGCATCTTGTAAAAAAACTGCGTTATTTGAAAACACTATCAAGCCCGCATTTACGTAGGTGTAAAAAGTGTAGTCGACCTGTTTGCATTCATAAACATTATTACCCGTTTTTTTTGCTGCAAAGTTTTTGCTTAAAAAAGAAACAAATAAATCACTTGTACTTATGTCGGCCAAATTAAAAGCGGCAAGTAACTCCGTTTTTTTACTTTGGTATAAAGCCATATAAACCGACTGTACACCAAACTGATTACTGGTAGTTGAATTACTAATTAAAGAATCTGCCTTTTGCAGTGTTTTATTAAATTGTTTAATGGCATCTGCTTTTAAAAGCTCTTCCCACATTAAATTACCCTGATTTAATTTTTCGGAAAGCTGATGTAGGTTTTTTGTTTCAATTAGCACATAACAGGTATCAGGCAAAACGCTAAGCGGGTTTGTAGTGGGGCGCTTTAAATGACTTAAGTACAAATAACCCCATGTGCCACACGCAATGGCGGCAACTAATAAAACAATAAAGGCAATTTTTTTAATCACAATACAAAGTAAAGATAACTAAGATTAGTGCCTATGACTTCCATTATACAAAAAGGTTATGAAACAGCCTTTGTGAAAAAATAGCTTACTAAAACAAGCTAAGTTGTGGTGGCAAAAGAGTAAAGCTTTTACGATGATATTTGCAATCGCCATGTTTTCTAATTCCATCACGGTGCAACATAGTTGGGTAGCCCTTATTTTTATCCCAGCCGTAATATGGAAATTCTTCGTGCAACTTCATCATCACATCATCCCTGTGGGTTTTAGCCAATAAAGATGCTGCCGCAATGCTCATATAAATGGCATCGCCCTTAATAACACACAAATGCTTTATTTCTTTATAAGGTTTAAAGCGGTTGCCATCAATCAATAAAAAATCGGGCGTAAGGTTTAGTTTATCTACTGCGTGGTGCATGGCAAGTATAGAGGCATTTAAAATATTTATTTTATCAATTTTAAGATGATCTACCTCAGCAACTGCCCAAGCCAAAGCTGCTTGTTTAATTTCCTGAGCAAGTTCATAACGTAATTTTTCAGGGATTTTTTTTGAGTCGTCTATAAATTTGTTTTTGTAATTTTTGGGTAAAATAACTGCAGCAGCCACTACTGGTCCGGCAAGGCAACCCCTGCCAGCCTCATCGCAACCTGCTTCTACATTTGTTTTTTTATAGTATGATTTTAACAAAACCTGTTTTTTAACAAAAATAAATACTACTCATAGGCAACAATTGCCGTCCATCAAAAGTAACAAACAAATTACATCTGATTATTTACATTTGCTCCCGAATTTTACCGAAGAAAAAAGCTTGTTTACCTACCGGTACAACCATTGTACCTATTTAGTATAGCAAGGCAAGTTTCATCCAATTAAATTCGCATCGAAATTCACAATATGAAAAAAATAGTTGCACTCAGTATAGCCCTTTTATTTAGTTCACTTGTAAAAGCTCAGTATCCGGGTGGCGGTGGCGGAGCACCCGGTGGAAAAATGCCAAGCATTGGCCATTTATATGGCAAAGTACTTGACGCCAAAACTAAAGAAGCCGTTGAGTTTGCCTCAGTTGCTTTACTATGGTTTGATAAGGATAGTGCTGTTGCAGGTTGTTTAGCTAAAACCAACGGCGATTTCTCGTTAGATAATTTAGCCTTTGGTGCCTTTCGTTTGCGAATAACTTTTATTGGTTACAAAACCATTGAGCAAAAAATATTCATGAACATGCAAAACATTGATAAGGACTTAGGAAATATTATGTTGGCTCCTGATGAAGAATTATTAAAAGAAGTTGTAGTAACTGAAGATAAAGCAACGGTACAAATGAGCATAGACCGTAAGGTGTATAATGTAGACAAAGATATATCTGCCCGTGGCGGAACAGGTTTAGATGCTGTAAAAAACATACCGAGTGTAACCGTTGATGCAGATGGAAACGTGTCTTTACGCAATAACTCGGTAGCTGTTTATGTAGATGGAAAACCTACTACGTTAACCTTACAACAAATTCCATCAGACCAAATTGAGAGGGTAGAAATTATTACAAACCCATCGGTAAAATTTGATGCATCAACTACCGGCGGTATTTTAAACGTTATTTTAAAACGCAGCTCAAAGCCGGGTTATAATGGTGTTATTATGGGTGGCATTGGCACTAATGATAGGTACAATGGCATGGCAAGCTTAAACATAAAACAAGGCAAGTTTAACTTTTTTGGCATGTATAATTACAATACACAAACCAATTATAATGATGGCTTTACCAACCGAAACAACCTTGCGCCCCCGGCAACTACTTACACAGGTACCATTAATAAATACTATAATCAAACGGACACTAACCGTATGAAAAACACCTTTCAGTTTGCTAGGGCAGGTTTTGATTATTACATAAACAACCGAAGCACACTTACCATATCAGGCAACTATGTGCATGGTTCTTTTAATTCTAACGATTTTCAGCACTACGTAAATAATGATGTAAACAATGCATTTATTAGTGGAGGCGACCGAGTAAACAGTACACGCACTTCTTTTCAAAACTATACGGGGCAAATTAATTACCAACACACCTATCCAAAACAGGGTAAAGAGTTTACTACCAGCTTAACCTTAAATGGTGGGCAAATGAACACCAACTACACCTATACTACTTATCAAGAAAAGCCTGCGCTACCGCAAATTTTACAAACCTCTAATGGCAGCAAACCAAGTTGGATGTACACCTACCAAGCCGACTTTGTAAACCCAATTAATGATTACACCAAATTTGAAACCGGGGTAAGAAGTTTTATGCAACAGTCATCAACTATACAACAAACCTTTAATAAAGATGCTGTAGGCGATTTAGTTCCATTCTCTGACCTTACCAACACCTACAACATTACAAACCTTACTAATGCCGCTTATGCCAACTATAGCAGCAAGGTGTTAGGCATTAACTATCAAGCGGGCTTACGTTTTGAAGAGAGTTATTACAAAGGTGATATTACTAATAAAAACATTTCTTTCTCGTATATGTATCCCGATGCTAAGTTGAACAAGCTTCAATATTGTTTCTTCCCGGCTGTTTACTTCTCAAAAAAATTACCACACAATCAAGAGGTGCAAGTAAATTTTTCGCGTAAAATAAATCGTCCAAACTTTTTCCAACTAATGCCTTTTGTTTTTGCATCTGATAATGCAAACAGACAAATTGGTAACCCGCAACTTGCACCTGAGTTTTTAAATTTAGGAGAACTTAATTACAATATTACCTGGGGGAAAATTAATTTTCTTACCTCGTTTTATTTTCGCTACACACAAAACCCTATTACAAATGTTGCTTATCCGGATCCAAACGACCCCAATGTGTTGGTTAACACCTACCAAAACGGAAAAGATGCCATAGTTGAAGGTTTAGATAACACTTTAAAAGTTACCCCCATCAAAGGATTGGATTTAATGGCTAATGCCAATATTTTTTATACCAATGTTAGTTATTTAAGCGGCACGCAAACAATTACCAACCATGGTTATAGCTGGACCGGCAAGGCAAGCATTAGCTACAAATTTCCTAAAAACTTTACCATGCAGGTAAATGGCAATTACCAGGCACCACAAATTTTACCACAAGGTACAACAAGGGTTGTTGAGTATATGGATGTTACCATATCTAAAAACATAAAACAAAAACTAACTTTTACCCTTTTGCTTAGCGATGTATTTAACACCAAGCGTAACGGTACTAATTATAACACCCCTGATTATATACAAGACTTATCGCGTAGAAGAGAGACTCGCTATGTACGCTTTAGCGTAATGTATATGTTTGGTAAAATGGATGCCGGTATCTTCAAAAAAATGAAACAGCAGAAAAAAGAGGGTGGAGATGACCAAGGTGGCGGAATGGGAGGCGGTTTTTAACGGTTTTTAAGTGGATATATGGGCAAAAATTACTGTTTACCCAGAAAAACCCTTAATTTTGCGGCACTAAAAATATTCAAAATGAAAGTATCAGTTATAGGAGCCGGAAATGTAGGCGCAACATGCGCCGATGCTATTGCTTGTCGTAGCATAGCAAGCGAAGTAGTTTTATTAGATATCAAAGAAAACTTTGCCGAAGGCAAAGCACTTGATATGATGCAAACTGCTACGCTTAATAAATTTAATACTAAAGTTAGCGGCAGCACTAACGATTACAGCAAAACAGCTAACAGTGATGTAGTTGTTATTACCAGTGGCATTCCTCGTAAACCGGGCATGACCCGCGAAGAGCTTATTGGCATTAACGCAGGCATTGTTAAAACGGTTACTGATAATGTATTAAAACATTCTCCTAATGCAGTTATTGTTGTGGTTAGTAACCCAATGGATACAATGACTTATTTAGCTTTAAAAGAAAGCAAATTACCTAAAAACCGTATTATTGGAATGGGCGGTATTTTAGATAGCGCACGTTTTAAATGTTATTTATCTATGGCGTTAAATGCTTCGGCTAACGACATTGAAGGAATGGTTATTGGTGGACATGGTGATACTACTATGATTCCGTTAACTCGTATGGCTTCTTACAAAGGTGTTCCGGTTTCTCAGTTTTTAGCGGCTGATGCTTTGAAAAAAGTAGCAGCTGATACAATGGTTGGCGGTGCAACTTTAACAGCTATGTTAGGCACTTCTGCTTGGTACGCGCCAGGTGCAGCAGTAGCTTCTTTAGTTGATAGCATTTTAAACGATCAAAAAATGTTATTCTCTTGCTGCGTTGCTTTAGATGGCGAGTACGGACAAAAAGATATTTGTTTGGGTGTGCCGGTTATTATTGGCAAAAACGGCTGGGAAAAAATTGTTGACGTAAACTTAAACGACGAAGAAAAAGCAGCCTTTGCAAAAAGTGCTGATGCTGTTAGAAGCATGAACAACGTGTTAAGCGCAACTGTTTAATCAGTAAAATATATAATTAGAAAAGGCTATCTGAAAAGATGGCCTTTTTTATTTTACATTAGAAAGCGATTATCCATTTTTGTCATTTCGAAGGAGGCACGACTGAGAAATCTGTTTGAAACGGATTTCTCCCTGCGGTCGAAATGACAAGGTGTTATACTTGGTGTTTTATTTTAAGAACCCTCTAACTTTTCCAAAGCGGCGTGTGCAGCCAATTGTTCAGCCACACGCTTTGATGCGTTTTGTGCTTCGGCAATTATTTCGCCATTAACCTCAATGCCTATGTGATACATTTTTTTTACGCCATCCATGTTTTCAGAAATCAAAACAAATTGTAAGGTGGTTTTGTTTTTCTGACATAAATTAATCAAGCGGCTTTTATAATCTGTATCCTCATTAATTATCGTTTGTATTTCTAAATGGCGTTTAAAAATAGTGAGGATTATTTTTTTTGTTTCTACAAACCCCTGATCTAAATAAATAGCGCCTACCAAGGCTTCAAAAGCATCGCCATATAAGGTAAAAGATATACTGCCTTTAATATCGGTGTGTAAAATTTTATCTATGCCCAGTTTAACCGCCAGTTTATTTAACTGACTACGGCTTACCATACGCGAGCGCACTTGGGTTAAAATGCCTTCATCTTTATTAGGTAAAATGCTAAATAAATATTCGGCTACAATGGTGCTTAAAATAGAATCGCCCAAAAACTCTAAACGTTCATTGCTCTTTGTTTCTTTAGCAGCCGAACTATGCGTTAGTGCTTGCTGGAATAAAGAAATATTTTTAGGATAAAAACCAAACAGGTTTTTTATGCTTTGAGCAAGTTTTTTTTCGGAAGGGGTTTTGTACCGTGTTATCTGAAAATATTTCAGCAAAGGGAATTAATTACGCAACGTATTTTCTTAATACTACCGCCGCATTGTGTCCGCCAAAACCAAACGTGTTGCTAATTGCAATGTTTATTTTACGCGCTACCGCTTTGTTAAACGTAAGGTTAAAGCGTGGGTTAATTTCAGGGTCGGGAGTGGTAAAATTAATAGTTGGCGGTACTATATCGTTTTTTATAGCTAAAACAGTTGCCATAGCCTCAATGGCTCCGGCTGCACCTAGTAAGTGCCCTGTCATAGATTTTGTTGAACTAATGTTCATTTTAAAGGCTTGTTCACCAAATAAGGCTTCAACAGCTTTTAGCTCGGCTATATCTCCTAACGGTGTACTTGTACCGTGTGTGTTAATGTAATCAACTTGATCAGGACTAATTTCAGCATCTTTTAAGGCACGTTGCATAACCAATTTGGCACCTAATCCTTCCGGATGCGGAGCAGTTATGTGATGCGCATCGCCACTCATGCCGCCGCCAATAATTTCGGCATAAATTTTTGCACCACGTGCTTTAGCATGTTCTAATTCTTCTAAAACAATGGCTACACCACCTTCGCCTAATACAAAACCTTCGCGGTCTTTATCGTAGGGACGAGATGCTGCTTCCGGGTTTTCATTACGGGTGCTCATGGCTTGGCAGGCGTTAAAACCACCTATACCGCACTCATTAATGGCTGCTTCAGATCCACCGGTTACAATGGCATTTGCCTTGCCCATACGGATATAGGTAAAAGAATCTATTAAAGCGTTGGTAGAAGACGCACAAGCTGAAACGGTAGTGAAATTAGGCCCTCTAAAGCCAAAACGCATTGATATATGCCCAGAGCAGATATCAGCAATCATTTTTGGAATAAAGAAAGGATTAAAACGGGGAGTTCCGTCGCCTTTGGCAAAACCAAATGCTTCGGCCTGAAAAGTGTCTAAACCTCCAATACCCGAACCCCAAATAACACCTACTTCGTTTTTATCAACTGAATCGGCCGCAATGCCAGAATCGGCAACGGCTTGAACTGATGCTGCAATTCCGTATTGAGAATAAGCATCTAGTTTACGAGCTTCTTTTTTGTCAAAATAATCATCTAAATTAAACCCTTTTACCTCGCAAGCAAAGCGGGTTTTAAACTTTTCTGCGTTAAAGCGGGTAATGTTGGCTGCGCCACTAACACCTTTAATAAGGTTGTTCCAAAATTCGGTAACTGAATTCCCCAAAGGGGTAATTCCGCCCAAACCTGTTATCACTACGCGTTTTAGTTGCATAAAAGAGATTTATTAATCTAGCACAAAATAAAAAGAATTATCCTGAAATAAAAATTTCAGGATAATTCTTAAAAAATCGTGTAAAAATTACTTTGCGTTAGTTTCGATATAAGAAATAGCGTCGCCAACGGTAGAGATTTTCTCTGCTTGATCGTCAGGGATAGCGATGTTAAATTCTTTTTCAAATTCCATGATTAATTCAACGGTATCAAGCGAATCAGCGCCTAAATCATTCGTGAAACTTGCAGTTGGAGTAACTTCTTTTTCGTCCACGCCAAGTTTATCTACAATAATGGTTGTAACTTTTTTTGCAATGTCTGACATTTGTTAGTTTTTAAAATTCGGTGCAAAGATATATTAATCGGCAAATAAACAAAAAACTTAATTTTTAAAGATTTTTAGTGTTTTTGGCCTTTTGTTGTTAAACTGCGTCTGTTGATTACTTTACAAGAGCCCCATTTTTCAACAAAAATGTTCCTCTATTTTTAGCTGATTAATTAAAAAGCCCAATTATGTCGGACATTGCCCACTTTTTTACGCCCATCAGCTTTTCTGCCGAAAACTTTGCAGAAGAGAGTTTTGCGCGCAATTTTGCCATTTACAGCAACAATTTCCCCGATTTAGACGATATAGACATTGCCATAATAGGCGTTTGTGAGGATAGACTAGCCGTAAATAATAAAGGCTCTGATAAAGCCCCCGACGAGGTAAGAAAGCACTTATATGGCTTATTTGCAGGTAGTTTTGTGCCTCGCATAGCCGATTTGGGTAATATTATGCCCGGACATACGGAAAGTGACACTTTTTACGCCCTATCGGAAACGGTGGAGTTTTTGGTAAAAAAGAACATCATTCCTGTAATTATTGGGGGCTCGCAAGACCTAACTTTTGCCCAATTTAAGGGTTACGAGCGTTTAGAGCAGACCATAAACATTGTGAGTGTAGATGCTACTTTTGATATTGGGTCGGCTGAAAGTGAGCTAAATAACAAGACTTTTTTAGGAAAAATTATTTTACAGCAACCTAACTACCTGTTTAACTACAGCAACATTGGCTACCAAACCTATTTAGTGCCCCAAACAGGCATTAACATGATGAACAAGCTGTATTTTGACACCTACCGCTTGGGCCAAATACGTGATAATATTGCCGAAGCCGAACCCATCATCAGGCATGCCGATATGCTGAGTTTTGATATGAATGCATTGAAGCATAGTGATGCCCCTGCCCATGAGGAAGCTCAGCCAAACGGTTTTTATGCCGAAGAGGCTTGCCAAATGATGCGCTATGCGGGCATGAATGATAAACTAACCTCGGTAGGGGTTTATGAAATTAACCCTGCTTATGATGCACAGGGCAAAACGGCATCCTTAGCGGCGCAAATGATTTGGTGCTTTATGGATGGTTTTTATAACCGCAAAAAGGATTTTCCATCGAGAAATAGTCCTGATTACACGCGTTTTCACGTTTTTCTTCAAGAAAACAAGTACGAAATAAACTTTTACAAAAGCAATAAAAG
>DATHOW010000072.1:0-3442 GCA_035484495.1 Bacteroidia bacterium
TAGCTTCATCAATAGTTTTATACTTCATAACATAAAGTATAGGCGCAAATGTTTCATGCTGTACAATGCTAAAACTATTTTCAGCTTCAATAATGCAAGGTTTTACATAAGTACCGTGTTCAAACCCTTTGCCTTCTATCACACCACCGGCAACTAATATTTTTCCACCCTCGGCAATAGCACGCTCAATTCCAACTAAATAATTTTTCACAGCATCTTTATCAATCAATGGTCCAACGTGGTTGTTTTCATCCAATGGGTTGCCAATGCGTAATTGTTTGTAGGCGTTAACCAATTTTTGTTTTACATCGTTATAAATGCTTTCATGTATAATTAAACGACGTGTACTTGTACAACGTTGCCCTGCGGTACCAACTGCACCAAATACAGCGCCTGGCACACACATAGTTAAATCAGCTGTTTCAGAAATAATAATGGCATTGTTACCACCTAATTCTAACAACGATTTACCAAAACGCTCAGCAACTTTCACACCAATAATTTTACCCATACGGGTAGAACCAGTAGCAGATACTAAAGGCACGCGTTTATCGGTAGTCATAAACTCACCAACTTTATAATCGCCATTTACCAAGCAACAAATTCCTTCAGGTAAATTATTTTCTTTAGCTACTTGTGCCCAAATGTTTTGACAAGCAATTGAACAGATAGGTGTTTTTTCTGATGGTTTCCAAATACAAACGTCTCCGCAAACCCAAGCTAAAGTTGTGTTCCAAGCCCATACAGCAACGGGGAAGTTAAAAGCAGAAATAATGCCAACTACACCAAGTGGGTGATATTGCTCATACATGCGGTGTAAAGGGCGTTCGCTATGCATGGTTAAACCGTTAAGCTGACGAGACAAACCAACGGCTAAATCGCAGATGTCAATCATTTCTTGTACTTCACCTAAACCTTCTTGTAAAGATTTTCCCATTTCGTAAGAAACCAGTTCTCCTAAATGATGTTTGTGCAAACGAAGTTTATCGCCAAACTGCCTAACAATTTCTCCTCGTTTTGGAGAAGGAACGGTACGCCAATGTGCAAAAGCTTCTGTAGCTGCTTTCATAGCTTTATCGTAATCTGCTTTAGTAGCAGTTTTTACGGTAGCAATTAATTTCCCATCAGCCGGACTATATGATTCTAAATCTTCGCCCGAAGCAAAAAAATTAGAGCCAGTTGAGCAGCCTAAATTTGTTTCTTTAATGCCTAAGGCTTTTAATGTTTTTGAAATATCGATAGTTTTTTTTGGAGAAAGTGTTTCCATTTTTTAGTAGTTTTTGAACTACAAAAGTAAGCATTTATTGGCATTTTATGTAAACAAAAAAGTCGGCCGTTACGCCGACTTTCCTTGTTATTAGTGCTTTTTATTCACATTTACCTAACAATAAGAAGTCTAGTTAAATTATTTAAATATTTGATACACTAAAAGGCTTGCTACATAAGCCAATACACTCATGTATACAAACTGTATAATGGGCCATTTGTAAGAATTGGTTTCGCGTTTAACCACGGCAAGTGTGCTCATGCACTGCATAGCAAAAGCATAAAACATTAGCAGACTAAGACACACGGCAAAATTGTAAACCAATTTGCCTGTTATTGGGTCTTTTTCCTGCATCATTTTCTGCCGGATAGATAAATTATCTTCTTTATCCCTGCTTTGATAAAGCGTAGCCATAGTGCCTACAAAAACTTCGCGTGCAGCAATCGATGTAATTAATGATATACCAATTTTCCAATCAAACCCAAGTGGCCTAATAGCAGGTTCTATAATTTTACCCAAATGCCCTGCGTATGATGCTTGTAATTTTTGCGTTTGCATAGCCGTAGTAAGTTCTTGTTTCAAGCTATCTGTATTGGCTTTGGTAAATGCTTCGGTATAATTTTTATCTATAGCAGCAAACTCTTTTTTAGGACCGTATGAAGTTAAAAACCAAAGTATAATCGAGATAATCATAATCACTTTTCCGGCATCCACTAAAAAAACCTTCACTTTATCAAGCATAGTTAATAATATTGTTTTTAATTGCGGGATGCGATAAATAGGCAATTCCATCATAAAAAAACTACGCTCTTTTGTTTTTAAAATATATTTTAAAACAGCAGCAACTCCAATAGCAACAATAATTCCTAAAAGATAAAGTGCTGTTAGCAACAAACCTTTTACATCAAAAAAGCCAAGCCTGTAGCTAGATGGCACCATAATGCCAATAAGCAAGGTGTAAACAGGTAAGCGTGCCGAACAACTCATTAGGGGGGTTATTAAAATAGTAACCAACCTTTCTTTTTTGTTTGATATAGTACGTGTGCTCATAATAGCAGGTACAGCACAAGCCATTCCGCTTATTAAAGGAATAACCGACCGACCATTTAAACCAACCTTGCGCATAAGTTTATCCATTATAAAACTTACTCTCGCCATATAGCCACTATCCTCTAAAATGCCTATAAAGCCAAATAGCAAAGCAATTTGTGGTACAAATACTACTATGCCACTTAAACCGGCTAGTATACCATTGGTAAGTAAACTGGTAAAAAAATTATCAGGTAAAATTTCTCTTGTTTTTTGTGTTAGAAATGAAAAACCCATTTCAATCCACTGCATCGGAAATTCAGCTAAGTAAAAAATACTTTGAAAAACTAAAAACAGCACCAATATAAAAATTACAAATCCCCAAAAAGGGTGTGTAGTAAATCGGTCAAGCTTATCAGTTGCTTTTAAATCCGTTCTTACAGATGAGTAGTTTACACAATCAAGCGATATTTTTTTAATCTTCTCAAAACGAAAGAGCATATCTCTGCTCTCAAAACCTGTAAAGAATTTTTTGTTGTAGATGTTTAAATTTTCGTCTTTTTCAATATTGCTTCTTTGTTTTAGTAAAGATGCATAAACACTTGTTTGGTTAACAAACCTGTGTACACTTTCAGCATAATCTTTATTTACAATGGCTTGTATATTTATTAAGCCCTGTTGTGGTTTTATATTTTGGGCAAAAGCAAAAAAAGTGTTTTTTACATTTTCAACTCCTTGTTGATGGCGTGCATCGCAACTAACTACGGGCACTTGTACTAGTTCTGCTAATTTATCTATATCAATTTCAATTCCGTTTGCGGCGGCGGCATCAATCATATTTAAAACTAATACACAAGGGCGGCCTAAATCTATTAGCTGAGTAGCCAATAATAAATGGCGTTTTAAGTTTGATGCATCTACTACAATTAAAATAATATCAGGGTAATCTGGGTTTTTATTATCCATCAACACACTAAACGAAACTTGCTCATCTAACGATTTTGGAAATAAACTATACGTACCCGGTAAATCAATTAACCTAAACCATTGCATTTGTTTAGTAATGGGGTTTTGTGCTTTGCACACCCCTGTTTTTTTATCTACGGTAACACCCGGATAGTTGCCTGTTTTTTGATGGAGTCCGGT
>DATHOW010000073.1:0-4193 GCA_035484495.1 Bacteroidia bacterium
TAACCCGACCGTAATATTAGCACAGGCGGCACATGAATCAGGTTGGGGCGGCTCTTACCTTGCTAGGAACTGCCATAACTTTTTTGGCATCACGGCATTCGGCGCATTAAATGAATACTGGCATGGCGATAAAATACCAAATCCGAAAATGCCCAAATTGGTTTTCCGTATTTACAAAACTGACTTGGATGGCTTTATGGACTTTGCTTTACTCATTAGTCATAAATATAAAGCGGCAGCGGCGGTTAGTTCTGATAGTACACGTTATGCAAAAGCGATTGCATACAGCCCTTATATAGATGAGGGAAACGGAGATAACAGACCGGGCTACGAGAAAGCGATTATAGCTAATTCGAGTTTTATTATGAGCCAAATGCAATTCTTAAAAAAAAAGTAGTCGAGCATAAAAAAGGAATTGGAGGAGGCATAGCCGTTCTGATTTTTTCAGGACTTGTCTTTTATAACAGAAAAAATATCATCCGTCTTTTTAACCGAAACAAATGAGAATACCTGAATTTATAAAAGGAACATTTAAAGACAAACGCCAAAGCCCAAGTGGCAGAGAAGCAACGGTTTTAATTTTTGTATGCGTTGTGATTGCCTCTTGGATTGGCGAACAGTTTTACGATAAGCACGTTCCTGAATTTATGTTTCTCGGTTTTATCGGCGTGATAACGGCAGGTATTGGTTTGTACACCGTAGAAAAACCCATTAATGAACGTGAAAAAAATAACACTAATACAACTAACGATGAAAACAATAATGGGCAAAATAATTCAAATCCTTCAGTCGATGAAAAGCAATTTTAAATTTTATGGAATGACAGCCATTAGTATTGTGCTGTTATGTTTATTCCTAATTAAGAGTTGCGAAAATCAAAGACTACTAAATCATGTAGAAAAAATACGTATTCCTGATACCGTATTTGTACATAAGCCTTACAAGGTTATTGTAATAAAAAAAGAGTACGTCGAAAAGCCTGTAAAAGTTTTTGTGTACCTGAAGGATACTACGCTTAGAAAACAAGCAGAGCAATCGGATATTATAACCGCCATTCATGTAAAGCGCAAAAACATCTTTGGTAATGATGACATTATCGGCATAGATAAAATAACACCGAAAGGAATTATACTAAGCAGCCAGTATGAAACCCCTGCTTTCCGTGAAATCAAAATTGATATGCAGGGCAATATGCAGGTAAAAAAGAAAAAGTTTACGAAGCTGAAAAAAATCGGCACAATCGTTCTTATAAGTGCAGCAGGGTTTATTATCGGTAAAGAAGCGGCTCTTATAAAATGAAAAAAGTAAGCGGCAAGTTTTCAGCGAAGCAACATTTCATTGGTAGCATGGAACTTGATTTAGTCAATCAGGTAAAGCACAATAAAACATCGGTTGAGAAACTTGCCGCCACTTTTGGAATTAAAGATAGGACGGACATAAAAGAATTTACCGAACTCGCTATTGTAAACAGCGCACGAATTATTGCACATTCGGGCAATAGTATAGAGCAAAACTATTTTGACATAGTGCAGCTCTACAAACACCAAGTAAATTTATCACACCGTACAAGCCAAAGCATTTTATTACAACAATATTCAACCCCTGCGCCAATCGGTTATTTAGCAGGGATTTTTTGCCATGTAAATACATTTACAAAAGAGCAAACAGGATTTGAGCCAAGCGCAGGTAATGGGCTTTTAACTATTGCTTCCAACGCAGAAAATTTTATCGTTAATGAGATTGATGTTGTCCGTAACGAAAATTTAAAAGACCAGGGGTTTAAAGCAGTCTATAAAGTAAACGCTACTAACCCATTTACACAAAGCATTCACAAAAGTTTTTATAAAAAATTTGATGCGGTTATAACCAATCCACCGTTCGGCACATTAGATACTGCTATCAGTTACGATAACTACGATTTTAAAACACTAGACCATGTAATGGCTCTACGTGCATTAGATACCATGAGCAATACAGGCAAAGCAGCCATCATAATCGGAGGGCATACACATTGGGACGAGAAAGGCAGAGTACAAGCAGGTAAAAACCGCATCTTTTTTAATTACTTGTATAGCCACTATAACGTAGCCGATGTGATACTAATTGATGGCGGCAAATTATATTCAAGACAAGGCACATCATTCGATACACGTTTGATTTTAATAGATGGCAGAAAAGAAAAAGTTTCAGGGAACTCACCACCAAAAGATACTGATACCGATGTAGTCATAAGAACATTTGAAGACCTTTTCAATAGAGTAATGCTTTCTGTAAGCAATAAAAAAGAAGATATGAAACAAGACCAAATAAAAATACTGGAGTGGGAAGCGTTGGCTTTGAAACTTGAATTAGAATTAATGCGTGGCGATGGATTAGGCGCACCGTATATGCCTGCCTCAAATAGCTGCACCGTTTTAGATACCGTTGTACCTGATTCGATGAGCCACGAAACACAAAGTGCTGTTGAACGAATTAAAGTAGCCGTTGGTGGCGACATGGATGAGTTTGTAAGACAGCGTTTAAAATTTCGCAGCAAACTGGATTTATGTAAAGCTTTATCAGCCGAACAAACAGATGCCGTTGCAATGGCAATCTATAATATTGAAATGCGTAGGCAAGGAATTATTATCGGCGACCAAACAGGTATTGGTAAAGGTCGTATTGCAGCCGCTATGATACGCTATGCCGTTAATCAGGGAGTGCAACCGATTTTTATTACTGAGAAAGCCAATTTATTTTCCGATTTGTACCGTGATTTATCCGCTATCGGTTCGGCACATTTAGTGCCGTTTATTGTGAACGGTAAAGAAAGTAAAACGGATATTAAAGATGAGAACGGCGAGATTGTATATCAGGCATTACCCCCGACCGAACAAAAAGCAATTTTTGATAGCCGCCGAGTTCCTTCTAAATATCATTTCATTTTAGCGACCTACTCACAATTTAATTCAGCAGAAAAGAAACCTGAAAAACCTTATTTTTTATCTGCTATTGCAGGCGATAACATTCTTATCATGGATGAAAGCCATAATGCAAGCGGTTCGGGAAACACAGGCGAGTTTTTACAAAGGGTTATTGCAGAAACCAAAGGTGTTGTTTTCTTATCGGCAACTTTTGCCAAACGCCCCGACAATATGCCTGTATATGCTTTAAAAACTTGTATCAGCGATGCTAATATGAGTAAAGAGGAATTAGTGGAAGCTATCACACAAGGTGGCGTAGCCTTACAGGAAGTGTTAGCCTCTCAACTTGTTGAGGAAGGGCAGATGCTTCGCCGTGAGCGTTCTTTTGAGGGTGTAGAAGTAAACTACATCACAATGGAAAGTAAAGAGCAAGAGCATAGAGCCATTGCCGATAACATCACTTCTATATTACGTGATATAATTGCCTTTCAGAAAAACTACATTGACGGCGAAGTAAACGAGTTAGATAAAATAGCCGTTGCGGAGGGCAAAGAAATTGAAGTGCGTAAAGGCACATCGGAAGCAGGTGTTGTTAATCAACCGTACTTCTCTAAAGTGTTTAACGTAATAAATCAAATGCTATTCAGCATCAAAGCCGAAGCGGTTGCCGAAAGAGCCATTGCAAGACTAAAAGAGGGCAAGAAACCTGTGATTGCTTTTGCATCTACAATGGGCAGTTTTATTGAGCAAATGGAAGATGAACACGGAATGCCTGTTACGGATGGCAGTACCATTAATGCAGATTTTAGTGAAGTATTAATGCGTGGGCTTGATGGCATTTTGCGTTATACGATAAAAGATGTGGATGGTAAATTCGATTATAAACAGTTTGCTATTTCTGATTTATCGCCTGAAGCACAAAGCGAATATTTACGTATCAGCACACAAATAAAAAAAGTAAGTACAGGTATAACCATATCCCCCATTGATGTAATTATCGAAAAATTAGAAAAGGCAGGGTACAGCGTAGCCGAAGTAACAGGGCGCAAATACCAATTACAATACAACTGGAAAAATAACATGGCACTTGTATTGGGTAGAAAAAAAATAAACACAAATGATGCCTTTCGTAAATACAACAACAACGAAGTGGATGTACTGATGATTAACCAATCAGGCAGTACAGGTGCATCCGCACACGCTATCGTTACGCCTAAAGTTTCTAAAGAGCAAGTAAAGCAAAGAGTAATGATTGTGTTGCAAGCTGAACTGGATATAAATACCGAAGTG
>DATHOW010000074.1:0-18982 GCA_035484495.1 Bacteroidia bacterium
ACAGCGAGTGGAGCTGTATCATACACTTGGAGTCCTGCAACTGGATTAAGTACTACAAGTGGAAGTGTTGTTACGGCTAATATTTCATCAACAGCTAACTACACGGTAATTGGTAAATCAGGAGTGTGTTCTTTCGCAAAAACAGTAACGGTAACAATAAATTCTTTGCCAATTATAAGTGTAAATTCTGCAACTATATGTGCCGCAGGAACTGCAACTTTAATAGCAAATGGCGCAACAACTTATACTTGGAATACCAATGCAACAAGTGCCAGTATAACACCTTCGCCAACAATATCAACTATTTATACTGTTACGGGGACAGATATACATGCTTGCAAAAATTTTGCTACAAGTACTGTACACATAAATCCTGTACCCGTTGTAACACCTAATGCAAACTCAGCAATTTGCGTTGGGCAAACAATAAATTTAACAGCCAATAATACAGGGTCGGCTATTTATACCTGGAGTGGACCGAATGGATTTTCATCTTCTGCTCAAAATCCAACAATTGCTAATGCCACTATTAGCAATACAGGCACATATACGTTGACTATTTCATTGGGTGGTTGTGCAGTAAGTAATACGATAAATGTTGTTGTAGATGCCATGCCAACTATAGCTAATGCAGGGCCGGATGCAATTTCATATAATTCTTCTTTAGTAATGAGTGGGAATGTGCCTTTAGTTGGAACAGGTGTTTGGTCTGTTGTAACAGGAAGCGGAAGTTTTTTAAATAATAATCAGGCAAATGCGCAAGTAACCAATTTACAAAGTGGGCAAAATGTTTTACAATGGACTATTTCAAACGGAGCGTGCCCTGCTTCTTATGATGATGTTATTATTATCATCAAAGATTTAATTATTCCAAATGGGTTTTCGCCCAATGGCGATGGCACGAATGATGCTTTTGAGATTAATGGATTAGAGGAATATACCAATGTAAAAATAAATGTATTTAACCGCTGGGGAAATTTAGTTTATGATAGTGGAGATTATAAAAATAATTGGAACGGAAAAAATATGTCTGGCGAAGATTTAAGTGACGACACCTATTTCTTTACATTACAAATTCCAAATAAAAATACGGTTAAAGGTTACGTAGTGCTAAAAAGAAAATGAGAAAAATTATTTTCATAGCGATAGTGTTTTTTGGCGGATTGAGCGTTTACGCCCAGCATGATAATCTATATAGCCAATATATGTTTAATGGTTTATTGCTAAACTCTGCTTATGCCGGAAGTAATGAAGTGCTTAGTGCCACCCTTGTTAACAGAAACCAGTGGGTTGGTTTTGATGGCGCACCCAGAACCAGTACATTTAGTTTGCACACGCCATTAAAGAATAAAAAAGTAAATATTGGTATAACTTTTACCAACGACCATTATGGCATTACTACCCAAAATAAAATAAATGCTATGTACGCTTATAGGTTGTTCTTTAAAAAGAGTAGTCTCTCTTTTGGCTTACAGGTGGGTATAGATTTTATAAAAAACAATTGGAACAACATACAAACTACTACCCCAGGCGATTTAGTTTTTAATGGACAGTACAGTCAACAAAATGTACCTCAAACAGGTTTTGGGGTTTATTATAAGGCACAGAAATTTTATGCTGGAATTTCTTCACCCGATTTATTTTCAATAGGTACTTCAAGTAC
This sequence comes from Bacteroidia bacterium, assembly GCA_035484495.1. Classification (GTDB taxonomy): domain Bacteria; phylum Bacteroidota; class Bacteroidia; order B-17B0; family Aurantibacillaceae; genus PALSA-968. The sequence continues at coordinate 1,664 of DATHOW010000074.1, forward strand.
CTTATACAAATCTGCACTTTTAACAGCGGGATATCTTTTTGATATATCCGAAAATGTAAAAATAAAGCCTTTTGCATTGGTAAAATATATTCGCAATTCACCTATGGAGCTTGATTTAAACGCCATTGTTTATTTTAAAATGGTAGGCGTTGGTTATTCGTATCGTACAAACGACGCTATGGTTTTTTTAGCTACGGTTAATATTAATAAACAGTTTAGCTTTGGATACTCGTATGATTTAACCACGTCTAAATTGGCAACATACGTGAGGGGTTCTCATGAAATTATGTTGAAGTATGAATTTGGATATAAAGTAAATCCACAAAGCCCACGTTATTTTTAATTTATGAGGTGGCACAGGTTTTTTACATATCTATTATTTGTTATTGGGGTTTATCCTCCGTTGGTTGCGCAAAATGAAGATTCGGTTCGGTATGCCGTTCAAAATTTAAACATCAATTCTAAGCGCTCAGATTTTAGTCCGTTTTTATTTAACCATAAATTATATTTTTCATCAGGACGCGAAAATGATATTGGAGTTAAGTACTATTCTATAGAAAATAAACAGGAACTAATAGATGTATTTTGCGCAGAAAAAACAGATTCTGTAAATTTTAAAAAGGGAAAACCGCTTACTGAAATAAATACCCCGCTTAACGATGGACCTATCTGTATTAGTAAAGATGGTGAGCAATTATTTATAACACGCAACGATAAAAAAAGATCGAAAGGCAAAAATAAAAAACCGCTTAGCATTTTTATTTCGCACAAAGCAGGTAATGGTTGGAGTGAGCCCAAAATTCTTCCTTTCTGTACCGGAGAATTTTCATACTGTCATCCGGCTTTAATGAGTAATGGAACACTTATTTTTTCATCCAATGTTACAGGAGGTTATGGGGGAATGGACTTGTATTATTCGAAATTTGAAAACGGAACTTGGACCATTCCAAGAAATTATGGACCAAATATAAATGGAAAAGAAAATGAAGTTTTCCCTTTTATATCGGCAAATAATATGTTGTATTTTTCCTCAAACAAAAAAAATGGTTTTGGGGGCTTAGATATATACTCGTTTAATTTAAAAACGCCAACTCGTAGTCAAATTCAAATTTTAGAATCGCCGGTAAATAGTTCTTTTGATGACTTTGGAATTTGGGTAGATTCAACAGAAAGAGTTGGTTATTTTTCTTCCAATCGTGATACGGCAAATGGCGATAATATATTTTATTTCAAAAATAAATATCCCGATTTTAAAAATTGTACCCAACAAAAAAGAAGAACCTATTGCTTTACTTTTTTTGAAGAAGCAACTCAAATGAATTCTGACACATTGGGCATGATATATGAGTGGGATTTTGGCGATGGATTCAGAAAAAGAGGACTTGAAGTAAAGCACTGTTTTAAAACAGTAGGAAATTATTCTGTTCAGCTAAATATTATAGAAAAGGCTTCGGGTAATTTGTTTTATAATGAATTGAGTTATGATTTTGAAGTTGAAGAACCTAAACAGTTTTATATTGACTGCCCTGATACAATAGCAAGGTCGAAAGCCTTTACAATAAACACTCAAAATATTTTTATACCGAAGCATACTATTAAAGATTATTTCTGGTTTTTTGGCGATGGAAAATTTGTAGTAGGTACACTGGCAAAACATAAGTATAAAACAGATGGAGAGTACATAATAAAACTAGGGGTTATTGCTAAAAATGATTCAACTGGGGAGTTAGAAAAATTTTGCACTTACAAAACAGTGTTGGTAAAGGATAGTGTATGGATTGCCCATCACAAACCGGGTTTAACAAGAGTGAAATTCAATTCGAATATTTCTAAACAAACTGCAAAAACTGATAGTGTTAATTATAGGGTGCATTTAGGAACTTCAAAAAACGATATTCCTGTTAATGCTGAAATTTTTAACGATTTACATAATGTAAAAAAGTATAAAGAAAAAGATGGTTTTGCTTACACATCCGGTTATGCCAAAAAAGTATCGGATGCAATTCCTGAATATAAAAAAGCAAAAGAGAAGGGCTTTAAAAATGCAGCGGTGGTTAGTTTTAATGGGGATAGTGTTGTGGCAAACCAACAAAAGGCCATGCAGGGAACTATACTGGATGAAAATACAATTTCAATTGACTTTAGTGCTTTTGCAGGCTTGCGTAAAAAAAATATTTTTTTTGATTTAAATAGTGCTGAAATAAATAAAACAGCTTATAAGTACTTAGACTCATTAGCTGGAGCACTTAGAAGAAACGGAAAACTAGAATTAATTATTTTAGCAGCTAGTGATAAAGCCACAGAAGATAATACAAAGGTTTTAGCTAAAAAAAGAGGTGCGGCTGTTCTTCAGTTTTTTACCTCAAGAGGTGTAAAGGCAAGTAGGTTGGATATAAATACATTAGGAAAAAACATGCCAATAGAATACGAAGCTGGCAAAAATGTAGTAATTTCAAATCGTCGTGTTCAAATATTATTGGTAAAAAACGCTAAATGAAAAAATTGACTATCCTTTTTATTCTATTATTCGAGTTGTGTTGTAGTAATTTGTTTGCTCAACCCTTTCCTTCAGCTGATGAGAAAATTCCTTTTTTATGTACGTTCAGCAAAGACTCTCAAAAAGATTGGGGAGATGATGATTTTGTACAGATATACTTTTTTGTAGTTCCGCAAACTGAAAAAAATCCAATATACATCCGTGTTTTCGATCCGGATTTAGGTGGTAAATATGATGAGGTTCATGATGTATTTAATAGCAAAACAAGGTTTTCGGTATATGGTGGAAATGGAGCTGCATCTAACCCAGATGCAAAAAAGCAAACACCAACGGGTAATTTTAAGAGCGGCATTCAATTAAGTTCGAAAACTTTTGGAGATGATGCCAATTATGATGACAAGTGGTACACTTTAGGCCCCTTCAATCCGGTTGAAGGTGAGTTACAGCCAGATGGTTATGTTTTTAAATTAATTATTGAAGGCATGGATGGTGACGATGGAAATTTATACAAAATGTTTTTATCGTCTTTGCCAAATGAAAACAAGGCCATTGAAGGCGGTAATGCTTTTACGTACGAATACTCTTTTAGGATGGCGGATAATAAGGGATCTATTTCTCACTTATACCCTTTTGTGTCTAAGGGTATAACTGCAGTAAAAATAAGTGTGTTTGATTTTGATGATGACGGAATTTTGCGTGTGGTTTCGGTAGCAAAAAAAGGGGAGATAACTAAATCTTCAGGGAATGCAGTTTGGTTAGAGAATACGCACAAAATAACTACAGAAGAGTTAAACACATCTTTAGATATTCAGTTTGTAAAACAACAAGATTCTAAAAACAACAATGTGGTTGTTTATATAACTAACCAGTATGGCGAACTAATGCCTTTTTATGCAACCCCCATTGGTGGTGTGCCTAAGTATAAATTTAAAATTGGCGTAAAGGTTGATAATTGATAAAACGGAAATGCATAAAAAGAAAATATCGATTTTAGTATTTGTTTTTTTGATGTGCAACCTCCTGCATGCTCAAACCTTTAATTTTAAGACTTACACAGATGAGGATGGCTTGGCGCAGTCATATGTTTATTGTGTTTCTCAGTCGAGTAAAGGCTTTCTTTATCTTTCTACCGGAGATGGTTTTTGTAAGTTTGATGGTAATGAGTTTAAAACATATACTATAAAAGATAACCTTGCCGAAAACTTCATTAACACCCATTATACCGATTCAAGAAATGTAACCTGGATAGGGCATTTTCAAAACGGAGTTTCTTATTTAAGTGGAAATACATTTTATAAAGTAAAGGATTCTGAAAAGCTAGAGACTAAAGTAAATGCCTTTGCCGAAGATAAATTAAAGAATATTTGGGTATCGGCTCAACAAAAAGGTTTATATAAAATTGATAGCACGTTAAAATTTAAGCAAATAGCAACCACTGCAAATGAAAACTTCAACTCTATTTATTTTGATTTAGATAATCAGTTATTGGCTGCAACCGACGAGGGTCTTTTTCTTTTTAAAACCGATGGTCAAAAAGAGATAACTCCTGTTTGTAGTGTTAATGGTTTTGAGGGTAAAAAAATTAAATGCCTTGTCCCTTGCGATTCTCTTAGAAATGCCTTTTGGGTGGCTGTGCCAGGTGAAGGAGTATATAAAATACTGAAAGCAGGAAGTTGTTATTATATCTACACGCAAATTATAGAGGACTTGGGCTCTGCTTCAATGAATATTTCTTCGTTGTTTGTAGATAACTCTAAAAACCTATGGGTTGCTTTGCTTGGCGAAGGTTTGCGAAAAATATCGTTTGATCATTTAGATATTAGTAATGTATTATATATAAACAAGGCAAATGGATTAAGCAATGAATATATACAATCTATCTTTCAGGATTTTGAAGACAATATGTGGTTTGGTACTTCAGGTGGTGGGCTAATTGAAATGCCGATAAACAAATTCAGTTATTTTGTTCCGCAAACAAATGTAAAATCAATTTTAACGGATAGTAAAACCGGAAACATTTGGACAGGAAATGATAAAGGACTGCTTTTAGTAAATTTAAAAACTCAAAATAAAAATATTCAATTTGACGGAAGTAATGGTTTTGTAAACGACCAGGTAAACGCTTTAATGCAGGATAGTGCGGGTAATGTATGGATAGGTACCGCAGAAAATGGTGTTTTTATTTACAACGTAACCACTAACAAATTCGAAAATTTCTCAAAAAGAAATAATTTGAAATCTCTTGCAATAAATACAATTGCTAAAACAAAATCGGGCAACATTTTTATTGGCACTACTGATGGACTTTATTTGTCTAATCCCAGAACGGATAAAGTTATATTACTAACTACATTAGATGGATTGATGCACAATAATGTTGAGCAAATATATTTTGATAGCAAAAGCCGACTATGGCTTTCTTCTCCACGAAGTGTGCCCTATTATATCAAAAATGATGAGCCAACTATTTTAAAAAACATAACTGAAAACTCTATAAACTGTGTGGCAGAAGACAACACGGGTTTAATTTGGATTACAACTGAAGGTAACGGAGTAGTTTGTTATGATGGCAGTGACTATAAGTCATATAAAACAGACCAGGGTTTACTATCTAACTTCTGCTATTTTGTAATGGTAGATGCCAATAACACTATTTGGGTTGGACATAAAAACGGATTGAGTAAAAAAGTAGATGGGCAAAAAACATTTAAAAAGGTTACCAAGGCAGATGGACTTCTTTTTCAGGAAAACAACTTGAATGCTTGTTTTAAAGATGATAAAAAAAATATGTGGTTTGGCACTACTACGGGTGTTGTAAATTATGATTGCGAAAACAACAAAATAAACACACACGAACCTCGTACTACCATTTTAGGCGTGAACTTAGATGATCATTTTTATACACCCATAGAAAACATTTCGTTGCCTTATAAACATTACTCAGCGCGAATAGATTTTATAGGAGTTTCATTGGTTGATCCTACTAAAGTAAATTACAAATATCGTATGCTTGGTTTAGATACTATATGGAGATACACATCTAACAGATATGTTGAGTTTCCTAAAATGGCAGAAGGGGCTTATGTTTTTCAATTACTGGCTTGTAATAACGACGGTATATGGAATACAACACCTGTTGAAATTAAATTTGAAATTGATTTACCTATTTGGAAAAAAGCCTGGTTTTATATGTTGGCTATACTGTTTTTAGTTGCCTCTGTTTACTTTATTATTATTTGGAGAACAAGAGCATTAATAAAAGCTAGGGTGTTATTAGAAAAAATGGTTGATGAAAAAACCTTCTTACTTAAAAAAGAGAAGGAAGTTGTTGAGCATATAAAATCGGAATTAGAAGAGAAGAATAAAGATATAACGGATAGTATAAACTATGCGAAAAGAATTCAAGAAGCGATTTTGCCTTCTAAAGAATCTATTTTGAAAGTGTTTCCAGAGGCCTTTATACTTTATAAACCAAAAGATATTGTAAGCGGCGATTTTTATTGGTTTACCGAAACCGAAGATTATTATTTAGTTGCTGCCATAGATTGTACCGGACATGGAGTTCCGGGGGCGTTTATGTCATTAATTGCATCAACGCTTCTTAAAGAAATAGTAAGTGGTAAAAAAGTTTATGTGCCTTCAAAAATATTGCAAGAGTTAAATAATAGCATTATTGAAGTACTAAAACAAAGCGATAGCGACAGTTCTACCCGTGATGGGATGGATATGTCTATTTGTTGTATAGATAAAAAGAAATCTAAGTTAACTTTTGCCGGTGCGGCACGCCCCTTATACTTTATTAGAGATGGAGTTTTAGTTGACACTAAAGGACAAGGTTACCCCATAGGAGGGCATTATGGTTTAATGAATTTGACCTATTCAGATACCGAAATGGATTTACAGAAAAATGATTTATTTTATATTTTTTCGGATGGATATGCCGATCAGTTTAGAGATGGAGATAAAAAGAAATTTACTACAAAAAGGTTAAAAGCTTTATTAACAGAAGTATGTGATAGCGATATGAACGCTCAAAGCCAAAAACTTGATAATGCTTTTGAAGAGTGGAAAGGGAGCGGCTCTCAAATTGATGATATCCTTATTATTGGAATAAGAGTGTAACTAAAGGAGTCAGCTTCTAATACAAGTAATTTCTGTAAGATAAGTACCAATTAAGCATTTTGTTCAATTGCCCCACAGTAAAAGGAGTTTTACATCCTGAAGGGTGGTACGACATTATGTTACCTATAATAGGTGTATAAAAGTCTCCATTAGCATCTGTGTTAGTGCCGGTCCATGCACAGCTTGGTGCGGGGCTAACGGGAGCTGGGTTAATATCGGCAGGTGTGTCGCAAATAGAATCTCCTGCTGTCGCACAATTACTTCCATTTACAAGTTCTAAACCTCCGGCTGTATCAAATGTATGTGCTAAAGAAAAAAAGTGCCCCATTTCATGTGACCAACATTTTACATCTGATATACATGCATGAGACAAAACCATATAATCCCCTGTTTTTCCTGCAAACCCTGCTTCCGGAGCTGGTACTATACTCCCAACAATGTATACATTAATCATATTATGAACTTCATAAATGGCATGTACCTCAGGTGTTTCTTTTACTTGATCAAACTTGTAATATTTATAATTGACAATAGTATCTTGTTTGCAGATAAAAAAACTTAAGCATATTGGTGCAAAATCGATATTTAAAGCTACTAAGGCTGCATCTATCTGTGGTTGAGTTATATTGGTTTGATATAAGCTGTCGGTTACAATATGTATAGCTAAAGATAATTTTTTGTTTAAACATTTTATTGGCGCTGTAGACCCGGCCTGTTGGACACTAGGAGGGTGAATTATTTTTTGATTAGATTGTTTTGAAGGAGTTACGTTTGATTTTTTAACCTGCGAAAACAGCGAAAAACTTCCAATAAGGAAAAATAGTGCGATATAGTGCTTACAACTTGATATAGACATATAATTGATATATAATTAAAAATAAATGTATTAAAAATTTCTTGTTCAAAGAAAATAAAATAAATTTGTTTGTTATCTGTTTAGGTTAATTTTTTTATGATAAAACGCTATTATTTATTTTTCGCTGCATTTATTCTTTTGTTGCGTTTTACCAGCTATGGTCAAATTAGTACTAGTACGCTTACTGGTTGTGCCCCATTAATAAATGTAACCTTTACATATACGCCTGCAGGCACAAACCCGCTTTGGGATTTTGGGGACGGAACACAATCGCCTTTTCAAAACCCTCAACATACATTTGCTCATGTGGGCACTTATACGGTTACATATTCAGCCACAGGAGTTAGTCCAAAAACTACGGTTATAAAGGTTTTCGGAAAACCAACACCAAGTTTCACGGTAACATCGCCTTCTCAAGGGTGTGTGCCATTAACCGTGAATTTTCAGGATCATTCTACTAGTGGAGGAGGGGCTACTATAAAAACGTGGGGATGGGATTTTGGCGATGGTGGGTCTAGCTCAACAAACTCTGCTACTCAAGCTTATACTTATATTGTGCCAGGAGAGTTTAATGTTAATATAAAAATTACCGATTCTAATGGTTGTGATTCATCATTAACTATTCCTAATATGGTAATTGTTTCACAAAAGCCAACAGTTTCATTGGTTACAAGTCCAAATCCACCATCTGCTTGTACTCCGCCGTTAACGGTAACATTTACCAGTAGTGGTAGTACTAGTCACTCACCGGCAGGCTCAGCATTAACTTACTCATGGACATTTAGTGGAGGTGCTTCATCTACTTTGGCTACCCCGCCAGCACAAACTTATACGGCATTAGGTGTTTACCCCGTAAGCGTTGTTGTTACTGATGCAAACAATTGTTCAAATACTGCAACAACAAATGTTACTATACAAAATCCAACAGCTATTATTAGTACTAACGATACGGTTTGTTTACACGCTGTATTTAATTCAACCGGAAGTTCACCTGGCACCCAAACCTGGAATTATGGTGATGGAACTACCGGCTCAACGGGTACACATATTTATACAGCATCAGGCACCTATCAAATTAAATTAACGGTAACTAATGGAGCTTGTTCTTCTGTTGCTACCCAAACAGTATATGTGCAACAGCCCATTGCTAATTTTAGTGTTACCCCATCTTATATGTATTGTAAATTACCTGGTACAGTAAGTGTAGTAAATTCTTCTACACCTAGTAATGGTACTACATATCAATGGGCATATTATGAAAATTATACGCAGTATAGTGTTACACCAACGTCGTATACGTTAACAAGTCCGAGTCCAACCTTTACTTTATCGTATTTAGATACTAATCCTTATACTATAAACACATTAGATATTATGGATTCAGTTAGTTTGTGGATTACAACAGCGCAAGGTTGTAAATCACATAAATCGTTTCTTTTAATTGATACAGTTTTTATACCCCGAGCTCGTTTTATGCCTAATAAGTATGAAGGTTGCGCGCCACTTACGGTTACTTTTTCAGATTCAAGTTCAACCGGACCTAGAAACCCTATTACATTTTGGAAATATAATTTTGGCGATGGAACTTCTACTACATTTACTTCTTCTCCTGCAAATACAGTACATACATATACTGCCGTGGGAATTTATTATCCTACATTAATTATACACACGCAAAATAATTGCCCGGATACTTCGTATGCTATTAAAATAGAAGTCGGTAAAAAACCTGTGGCAGATTTTAGTGTATCGCCTACTACGGTTTGTATAGGTGATAATGTTCAGCTTACAAATACTTCTCCAACCTCTACAGATTCTATTGATACATGGCATTATTATGGTGATGGAGGTTATTATATTTCTTCTTGTTCAAATAGTCCAAATGTTACATGGCCTTTTACACATGCCACGGGGCCGCAAGATGTTAGTTTGGTAGCCTGTTATAGAGGTTGTTGCGATTCGGTTACAAAAACTAATGCAGTAACCGTAAACGGACCATTAGCTGAATTCAGTGTAGCTATGGATTGTAGTTTACCTCATGTATTTAATTTTACGGGAAATATAAGTGATGCAGTAAATTGGACATGGGACTTTGGCGATGGAAATAGTGTTCCAAACTCAACAGCATCAAGTATATCACATACTTACGCTGCAACCGGAGATTATAATGTAGTTCTTACTGCTTTTAACTTGGGTAATGGTTGTAATAGACCTTCGTCTTATACTACTACAGTTCATGTAAAAGATTTAGAAGCTGATTTTACTTATGATGCTTTGTTGTGTTCTAAAACATCGCATAATTTTGATGCTTCTATTTCTACCAATGTTTATACAGATGCTCACAATGGGTATATTTGGCTTTGGGGAGATAACACTCATGTTGATATAACACCCAATACAGCTATCTCGCATACTTTTAGTGCATCAGGCACTTATACTGTTACGCTAATGGTTAAAGATGCTAATGGCTGTTCTGATACTATGAAAAAAGTAATTAAGGCTTATTCTACTGCGGCATCGTTTATAACTAATACAGTTATGTGTTCAAACAGTACGCTTACTTTTACAAACACATCAACATCTGATACCACTATTACCTCGTCAACCGGTTATTATTGGAATTTTGGAGATTTAACTACACAAACTGATACTTCAAGATCACAAAATCCCTCATATACTTATAGTATAAGTGCCGGTGTTACAAGTGTTACAGTTACATTAATTTCTACTAACACATTAAGTTGTACAGATACTGCTAGAAAAGTTATTTCTATTTCTAGACCCAGTGCCGCAATTCATAATACGAGTAGCGCAAATATTTGTGCGAATAGCGCTGTAAATTTTGCCAGTAATAATGGAACCCTTTATCCAAGCATGACCTGGAACTTTGGCGACGGTGCTACACTTGGACCTACACCACCAACTACCAGCACTACTCATTCTTATACTACATCGGGTAATTATACGGTAACGCTTAGTGTTGTTGACGCAGTGGGTTGTACAGACACAAAACCTGCTAATGTATTAGTAAATGTACAAAATATCCCGCAAGTGTTTATAACCTCTCCTGCATTTAGGCAATCCTTGTGTGCCCCATATCAAGCTCATTATAAAGATAATTCTACTGTAAATGTATTTGCTTCACGTGTTTGGAATACGCATGATGGCACTATTTTTAATAATACTTATGATAGCATTAGCCATCCTTATAGTGTGCCGGGCACTTATACAATTTCATTAACCGAAACTACTACCAATGGTTGTACTAGTACTGCTGATAGCGTAATTAAGGTTAATGGTCCGGTTGGTGATTTTACGTTAACCCCTGGTGTAATTTGTAAAGGGCAAAGTATAACTTTTACGCTTATTGATACAAGTAATGTAGATAATTGGAATTGGGATTTTGGTGATGGTACAACTGCCAATGCCATATCGCCAATAACACATATCTATAATTTTCATCCGCAAAATAATACCGGAAGTACAAGTGTTGGATTGGTTCTTTATAGTAAAACATGTTCGTTGCCTCAATCGCACCCTGTAAGCATTAGGCAAGTTATAGCGGATTTTGTACGGTCTGATAGCGCACATTGTTTAGGAATTAGAGATACATTTAAAAACACTTCACAAGGGGCTAGTATATATGGGTGGAATCTTGGGAATGGAGTTACTGATACGGCATACTCGCCTATTTATCAGTACACGGTTGCAGGCACTTATAATGTAATGCTTCACATAAAGGATAATGTTGCGGGTTGTGTAGATACAATGATTAAGAAGATGTATATATATCCGCCCTTTACTGTAACGGCAATCGGAGATACTATTTGTCAAGATCAACTTGCACATCTTAGCGCAAGCAATGCAACTACATATAGTTGGACTGCTCAAGCGGGTGCAGCTCCACTAAGCTCTTATAGTATTGCAAACCCAACAACCTCGCCAAGTGTTACAACAACTTACTCGGTAACAGCAAGCGATATTAATGGGTGTAAAGATGATACAAGTGCCGTAGTTTATGTTATACAAAGACCGGATACTGTCGAAGATGTAAAATCAATTGTTATAGGTCAAACATATACTTTACAGGGTGGTCAGATAAATAATGCAGGATATACATTTGCGTGGAGCCCTACCAATAATTTAAGTTGCACTAGTTGCCCTGCACCTGTGTTTAATGGAACAGTTGATGCACATTATGTGGAGACTATAAGCGATACAAGAGGATGTTTTGTAGCACATTCTACTTTTGATATACATATAGAACCTTTGGCATCTGTAGATGTACCAACAGCTTTTACACCAAATGGAGATGGCGCTAATGATATTGTATATGTAGATGGATGGGGAATTAAGAGTTTGCAGTATTTTAAAATATATAACCGTTGGGGCGAGTTAGTTTTTGAAAGCAACGATATAAAAGTTGGTTGGGATGGAACTTATAGAGGGACACCCCAAAATACAGAAACTTATGTGTATCAAGTGAGTGTAATTACATACATAAGTCAAGACCCAATTATTAAAAAAGGCTACATTAAACTATTAAGATAATTTGTTGGTACACAAACCATAAATTATGTTAAGGCCCCTCGCAACAAGGTAATAGAGTTTACTTTTATAATGTTTAATATAATATAAACCAAAATAACAACGCTATGAATAAAATTAAAACAAGCAAAATTCTTATACCGGTAGATTTTTCTAAAACATCTTTAAATGCAGTTAAGTACGCTGCTTTTATGGCTCAGTTTACAAAAGGAGAACTTGTATTGGTACATGTTCAAAATAAAAATGATTTGTTAGATATAATAATGCCTGCCGTTAAACTGAAAGACATTTCTGTAATAACAGATTTTTTAGCAGAGAAGCTTGAAAAAATTGCTGCTGATATTAAAAAGAGATATGGCATTAAAGTAACTACATATGTTTCTACAGGAAATGTTACTTCTGAAATTGTTAGCCTGGCCGATGAAACAAATTCAACTATGATAGTAATGGGCACGCATGGTAAAGATTCTGAAAATGGTTTCTTTTTAGGCAGTAATGCTTATCGTGTGCTTACAAAATCTGAAGTTCCGGTTATGACCGTACAAACGGCTGCCGAGAAATTAGGGTTTCAAAATATTTTAGTTCCTCTTGATTCGTCTCATCACTCTCGTCAAAAAGTAGATTCGGCTATTTTTATGGCAGATAAATTTGGGGCTCATTTACATATAATAGGCATTCTTCATGAAGGTAACAAGGGTGATGAAAACTACAAGTATAAAATGGACACCATTATGGAGCAAATAAAAAAATTAGCTGATAAAAAAAATGTAAGCTGCACAACTGATATACAATTTACAGATAACCGATCTAAAAAAACATTAGCCTATGCAAAAAAGGTAAAAGCAGATTTAATTATAGCTATGACAGATCAAGAAGCAGAATTTTCGAGTATTGTTTTAGGCAACTATATTCATCAACTTACTAATCACAGTAAAATCCCTGTTTTATGTGTGCCGCCCGAAGTTAACCCCCAATTAATAAGTGATGCAATTGGTGGATTAGAATATTAGAAACAAAACAACCCACAGCAAAAAACCCCGATAGTTACTATCGGGGTTTTTTGTTGAATGCTTTTTAATCGTTTATGATTGTTTTTCAGCTGCTTTTTTCTCTTTAACCTGTTTACAGTCATCTAGCATTTTTTGAACGGCCTGCTGAGAAAATGGTTCGCCTTTAATGTCTTCAAATACGTAACTACGATTGCCTAGTTTAGCAATATGGTAAAAATGGAACTCAGATAAATCTCCAATACCAGATTCCCACATTAAAGTAGTTGCATCATCGGTTATGTATTTTTTAAGCTTGTTTACATCATCGCTGGCAATATCAGCTTTTCTTTGATTAACGTCTCCTGTAGTTTCAACTACAGATACTTGAAAATCTTTACCAACTTTAACTAAATACTCTCCGCTTGATTGCATAACAGTATCAAGTATACCCATAGAAGAATCGGGAATTAGCACAAATGCATTCATGCCTGTTTTACTAATATCAAAGTAACGTGTGCCTTGCGGTGCAACTAAATCTTCGGTTTCAACTTTTTTCCCTCCGCACGATGCCATCATAGCAATCAACCCTACTGCTAATGTTATTTTAAAAATAGATTTCATTTGTTTATGGTTTATTGCAAATGTAATTAATTGTTTAACTATACAAAAATGGAAATTGAAAAAGAAAGGAAAAGAACATCAACAAAAAAGCCCCGCTTGGCGGGGCTTTTGATTACTTCTTTTTAGAAGTTTTTTTAGCTGCTTTCTTTGTTGCTTTTTTTACAACTTTTTTAGCTGCTTTTTTTGCTGTTTTTTTTGCTGCTTTCTTTGCCATGGTTTTTGTTTTTTGAGATTTATATGATACGAAGTAAGTAAATTATTTAGGTTAATGGTAAAATCTGCCATAATATTTTTCAACACTTTTTTGTTGATATTGTTAATTACGTAAAAATCAAAACAAGCAACTAAAAATAAATTTTAGAAATAAAATTTCCATTCATCTTGAATGTGTTGATTTTACAAGTGTTTCTAAGTGTTTGATTTTTTTAATGCAACGCAAATTAAAATAAAAAATAAAATTTGTGAGGCGTATTTCAGCCGAAAAATATTTTCTCATTGGGCAAAATAATTTGATGAAAAAGATGAAAAACAAAAATATTGAGTGAATTTTAGAATTTACGTGTTACGTAATTACTTTTTTTCTGATGGTGATAAAATAAAATTCCAATCAGTTTCTACATCCCAACCCGCAGGCACTTTAATAACTTTACTATACAAGTATATAGTTTCTGGTTGTTTGTGTGTGGCTAAACTTGCAGGGGTAAATTTTTTATTTGCATCCACATCATCAATTAATCGCAAAGAGTAATCGGCAGCAGTTAGGTTATAATAAGTCACTATGTTTTCTTTTTTCAAACCAGAGCTATACTCTTGAAGCACATTCCCACTTGCGCTCAACAACTGTAATACGTAATTATGTATACTGTCAGGTAGGGTTAACTTTATTTTAAGTGTGCCTATATCTTCGTTAGCATATGTTTTAAAAGTTGTTTTAATAGTATCGGTATTCATTTTGCCCCAATAGTTTGTTAGGCTGTTAGGCAAAAACATAAGTGTATAAGTCTTAGCCTCTACTAATTTATTCAATAACCTTTTCTTATAAAGGGGTAGGTAGGTTGTTACAAGGTTGTTATTCTCATTTTTGTTTTCAGTAGTAATTAAAAGTTTTTCAAGGATACTGTCGTGTTTTAAGGAACACTTCGCTAAGTCTATGTTTTTTATGGGTAATGAAAAATTCAAGAATACATCATCATTAGTTGTACCGTACATTCTTTTGTTTGGGTTAACACTTACCTTTTTTGTGTTTTTGCTAATGGTGCTATCTACTTTTTGTTTGGAGGGAACATCTAAGGTTATAGTATCAAAAACGGTTTGATCCTTTTTTACCAGTAATTTTAGCTCTGTATCAAAAATGTCTTTATAATATACTTCAAGTGTGTCGTTTTTTGTTTCGTAGCTAATTTTATCTCCATCTAAACTTTTGTCCATATATAATATATATGCATCGGGCATGGTATCACTTAATATAAACTTGTTATATCCCCAAAAAGGCTGAATTTTCTTTTTAATAAAATTTCTGCCGCTTTTTGGCACACTCATAATGAAGTTGATAGTATCGTTTCCACTAATTGTAATCGGCGAGTTTGTAAACCCAAGAGCTTCCCCCCCGTCGTATGCGTTATTGTTATTTTTATCCGTAATAGCTACAACCTGATAGGTGCCTGGTTTAATAGCAGACAGCGAGAATGTGCCGGCCGAATCTGTTTTAACTACGTAACTTGGTTTTGTTCTGGTAGCTGCTGTGTCGGTTAAATTGGTAAACAACATAATTGAAACATCTTTTACCGAATTTGATGTTAATGCCCATTTTGCTTTGCCGCTAATGGTATTTGTATCTATAGTTGGGCCTGTACTAAATATGTAGGTTAAATTTTTGTATTTATTATTTTCATGGATATCGCCTACAGATTTGCCAAACTGAATTTGATAGGTGGTGTTGGGTTGTAAATCGTCATCAAAACTTACAATCATTTTTTTACCGCTTGCACGTACTTCAGGTTTATTATCCATAAACGGATTTATAATCATAGCTGATGAAACAGCTTTTACATCTACCATCTCATCAAACTGAAAAATAAAGGTGGCATTACTTATAGGAACGTAGGTTGATGTGTCTTTTGGTAGTACGGATAATAATTTGGGTGGGGTTGCATCTTTAGCGCCGCCGGTAAGTGGGCCAATTTGCGCACAGTTGTTACATAGTATAATAACAAAAATAAGGAGGGGGAATAAAATACGCTTCAAAATCATTTGCCTATGATGCTGGTAACTAACGAAGCTACTTTTTCTAAATAGAGTTTATCTGTTTCGTTAAAAGTGGCATAAACATCATCATCTACATCAAGCACAGCAATAACTTCTTTTTGATAATTAAAAATGGGCACAACAATTTCTGATTTAGAAGCTGAGCTACAAGCAATATGCCCAGGGAATTTATCTACATCATCAACAATAATTGTTTTAGCTTCTTTCCATGCGGTGCCGCAAACACCTTTACCTAAAGCAATGCGTGTGCAAGCTAAAGTGCCTTGAAAAGGTCCAAGAACTAATTGGTTGTTTTTTACCAAATAAAATCCTACCCAAAAATAACCGAAGGTTTGTTTTATAACGGCTGTAATATTGGCAAGGTTAGCAATTACATCTTCTTCACCCTCTACTAAGGCTTTTAGTTGAGGTAAAAGAGAAATGTATTTTTCTTCTTTACTTGTACCTTCTATAGTTATTTCCTCAGACATATTATATGTGTATTAGCTAAGAATTCCGCCTTCTTTCATTTTCTCGGCATTTTCAGCAAACTGTAACGCATCAATCATTCCTTGTATCTCACCATTCATAAAATCATCCAAATTGTATAAAGTAAGATTTATACGATGGTCTGTAATTCTATTTTGTGGATAGTTGTAGGTTCTAATTTTTGCAGAACGGTCGCCTGAGCTAACCATGGTTTTACGCTTTTGAGTTACCTCTTCCATTCGTTTTTGATAAGCGGCATCGTAAATTTTAGTACGAAGCATGTTCATGGCTTTTTCGCGATTACCTAATTGCGAACGTTCGGTTTGACAAGTAACAACTGTACCTGTTGGTACGTGAGTAAGTATAACTTTAGATTCTACCTTGTTTACATTTTGCCCGCCTGCACCACCACTTCGTGCTGTTTGCATGTTAATATCAGCATCACGTAATTCAACATCCAATTCATCTGCTTCGGGCAACACAGCAACCGTTGCTGCAGATGTATGTACACGCCCTTGAGTTTCGGTTGCGGGTACACGTTGTACACGATGCACGCCCGATTCAAATTTCAAAGTTCCGTAAGCATTGTCGCCACTTACATTAAATATAATCTCTTTGTAACCGCCCATTGTTCCAGGGCTTATATCAACTACTTCGGCTTTATAACCTTTGCCTTCAAAATAACGACGATACATTTCGTATAAATCTCCCACAAAAATACTGGCTTCATCTCCACCCGTACCGGCACGTAATTCCATCACACAATTTTTGGCGTCTTCCGGGTCTTTAGGAATAAGCATAATCCTAATCTCGTCAGCCAATTTTTCTTCAATGGCTCTGTTTTCTTCCAACTCAGCTTTCGCCATGTCTAAAAAATCTTTGTCTTTTTCAGTTTTTAAAATTTCGTTGGCCGATTCTATATTATCTAATGCTTTTTTATATTCTTCAAAAAC
>DATHOW010000075.1:0-15947 GCA_035484495.1 Bacteroidia bacterium
GATGGAGAAGGGGCAAAGAAATTTTGATAGGGTTGCTATACTAAATAGTTATGGTGTTTATTTGGTTGGCTTAAAAAGAATGCGCGATGCAAAAAAAGCTTTTGATGAAGCACTTGCTATTGATACGATGGAAGCGGTAACTTATATAAACCTGGGTAATTTTTATGACCAAGAGCGAAAATTAGCAGAAGCTGAAAAATGTTATTTAGCAGGCGTGCGCTTGGATGAAAATAATGCGCGCGGACATTATAACTTGGGCTTGCTATACGTAGAGCAAGGAAAATTACTTGCCGCTAAAAAAGAATTTGAGAAAACTTTGCAGCTTGAACCGGGCGATACCGATGTGATGATTGAATTGAAAAATATAGAAGAAACATTATCAGTAAGGGAGTAGGTTTTTGGCTTGTGGGTGACAACACCCACGAGGGCTGGGGTTGTGTGTGCTTGCTTTTTGACCCCTTATTTGCTACCTTTGTAGTAGCGTGAAAAAGATTGTTTTCATATTGTTTAGCTTTATTTACTTCCTTTCTTCTGTTGGGATGGCGGTAAATTTGCACTATTGTGGAAGTAAGTTGGTAGGTGTTTCGTTTAAGCATGTTGAGGAAAAGAGTTGCTGCGGTGCTAAAATGAAAAAAATGAACTGTTGCAAGGAAAAATCAATTGCTTATAAAGTAAATGACAAGCAAGATAGTGGCAGTAAAATTGTTTCGCTTAAAAATAATGTAAAAACACTTACGCTGTTTTATTACCCTGTTACTGATTTACTTAATTTAAAACCCGCTTTATTTTTTAAACTTAACTATGGCAAGCCGCCTGATATTGATTACAGTATCACCTATCTTTTAAACGGGGTTTTTAGAATTTGATTTACCGAGTTATTTTTTTTGGCCGACACCTTTTAAAGGTGCTTCGGCTAATTTCAGTTATTTAAAATTTTAATTAATACCAAATGAAAACAATAATCAGTTTAATTATAGCATGGCTGTTTGCGGGTAACATAGCAACGGCACAAATTACAAAAGCAGAATTACAAGTGGCCGGACTTACTTGTTCTATGTGTTCGAGGTCGGTTGATAAATCGTTAAGAACACTTGACTTTATTGATAGTGTGGGCATTGACCTTAGTAAGGCAAGCTTTGTTCTTTTTTTTAAAAAAGATAAAACAGTTGACTTAGGGCAAATTAAAAAGAAGGTTGAAGATGCAGGCTTTTTTGTTGCATCGCTTAAAATTGAATATAAGTTTGCTGATTTTAAATTAGAGAATAACTCAAGTTTGACGTATCAAAAAATTACTTTTTATTTTTTAAATGTAACACCTAAAACTCTTAACGGTGCGGTAACATTTAAAATTATGGATAAAGGATTTGTGAGCGATAAAGTGTATAAAAAATATGCAAGCAGCTTAAACGGAACAACCTCATCAGGCACTATTTATCATGTAATGCTTTAACAAATGAAAATAGCTAGCGTACTGTTGCTTTTGTTTTGCATGGTGCAAATAAGGGCACAAGAACTTTATCCGTCAAGTGAGCCTGCAAGTACTATGGCGGCCAAGTCGATAGGCTTGCGGGTAAACAATGTGTTGTTTCCTGCTTATGATGCTTCGAAGAGTAATAACAAAAATGCGTATCGTTTAAACCCGGAATTAATGTGGGGCATTAATAAAAACTGGATGGTGCACGTTAATTTATATGCCAGTAATGTTCATCAAAGTAATTTTAAATTTGAGGGAAGTAGTGTGTATGTAAAGTATCGGTTTTTTTCTCGAGATGAGGTGAACACTCATTTTAGGATGGCGGTATATGGCAAGGCAGCTGCAATAAATAACCTCATCCAATATCACGAAATTAATTTATTGGGAGATAATACGGGGGTGGGAACAGGCATTGTTGCTACACAGCTTTTGCATAAAGTAGCTTTATCTTTTACGGGAGGTTATATTAGGGCTATGGATAATTTGCAAAACCAATTGCCGACTGCACAAGCAAGAGATGCCATTAATTATTCGCTATCGGCCGGATATTTGTTTTTACCTGTTAATTACACGGGCTATAAACAAACTAACTTAAATTTGTATGTAGAGTTTACAGGAAAAACAAACCCCGCAACGAAAGAAAATTATTTAGACGTTGCCCCTGCCTTGCAACTTATTATTAATAGTGTTATTAGGCTCGATTTTATTTATGAAAAACAGTTGTATGGCAATATGCTGAGGATGAGTAACACTATATTTTCGTTTAGGTTTGAGTACAACCTTTTTAATGCGTATAAATAAAAGTTGGTTGTTTGTGGATTTGATGCCGTAGGATTACAAATTTTGTGGAGCGGAGAAATGACAAGGAGTAGTTGGGTTACTGTTAAGGATTGATTAACCTAATTTTTTATTTTTCTACTTTTCTTTTTCCTTGACGAAAAAGAAACAAAAAGTCAAGACAAAACGAACGCTGCCGCACAAGGCCAGACGACCGCGGCGTTTTGTCGAGTCCGCCCGCACTGCTAATGGAAGATTTGCTGCATTAGCTTAACGTGGATGCCTGCCCCGGTTGAATTGTGAACGTGTTTGTTTTATACTGTGGGAGTATGGGGAAGAAAATTTATTTTGTGGCGGCCCATGTTTGCCAGTCGGTGGCAATTTTGTTCCAGTTATATTGGCTGTAATCGGGTTTGTTGTTTTTGGTGAGTGGAAAAAAATTATGTTCTAAACCTATGTAGGCATTGTAGGTAAAGTTTTGCTTTTTTTGGCGAATGGTTTCTATATGCAGATAATCGTTAAAGGGTGCACTTTCATCTTTGGTGCCGTAACAAATTAGTACAGGGATTTTTAGTGCAAGCAAATACTGTATGGGTGGAATTGAAAAATTGTAGGTGGCTTTGTAAGTATCGCCCAAAGAATCGTTTAAACTGTTTTTGTTGTTTACGGTATTTTGCCAATATACAAACTCATCTTGTGTGTAGCGGGTTGAATCGGTGTCGGTTTCGATGGCACGGTCGCGGGCAACCATAGCCATTATACGACCCTGTGGGTTTCCGCTGGCATAAATTAAATGGGTAATCTTGTTGCTTTGCTGCGCCATTTTTGCGGCTATGGTACTGCCTTCGGAATGACCTGCCACAACCAGTTTATTTTTGCTGACATAACTTTGCTTTTGCAGGTAGTTTATAATGTAGAGGTTGCGGTTTACGTAATAGCTCAACAAATTTTTATCGGAATATTTTTTGGGTGGTTTTTGGGTTTTGGCATCTATGTAATTAAAATTATTGGTTAATGTTTTTACATCGGCAATAAGGGGTACGTGGGGTTTGCTTACTATTACTATATGGTACTCGTTGCTTAGGCTATCGGGTGTAAAGGGAAAAATACTGTATAGCTTTTCGCCATCGGTTTTTATAAGCGGTATGGGCTGACTGCCTTGGCAAAAAAAGAAAAGTGGTTTTGCTTTTTGGTTGTTGCCGGGTTTTGATTTTATGAGCACATCTACCGTATCGCCTTGGTACATAATTTGCAAATGGGTAAAACCAAAACTTGCTGCTGTTTTGTTTTGTGCCGTTAGTTGTGTTGCTATAAAAAATAAAACTATAAACCTTACCATAATACAAACTTAGGGAAAGATTTATAAGATGACTTATGCCCTTAACAAAACTTTGGTTTGTGACTTATGATGCCACAGGATTGCAAATCTTGCGGAGCGGGGATGTTAGGGGTTGCAACAAAAATCCTTCGACTGCAAATAGATTTATCCCTACGGTTGAAATGACAAGGCATAAGTGAAATGATAAGAATGAGATTGCTTCGCTTCGCTCGCAATGACAGAAGGAATTTAATCTTCGCCTTCTTCCTCTTCGTTTAAATCTTCGGTGTCGTCGCCTTCTAGTTCTCCCTCTTCGTCGGCGGCATTAGCAAAATCGGCAAACCAACCGCCTTTGCTTATTAAATCAATGGGCCTGCCTTCTTCTAATACTTTGCCATCGTCTAACACAACCACATAATCGGCGTCTTTTACCATAGAGTAACGGTGCGCAATTATTATCACAGTATTTTTTATTCTTATTGTATCAATTGTTTTTTTAACCTCGGCTTCGGTTTCGTAATCGAGGTTGGCAGTTGCCTCATCCATTATTAAAATGAATGGTTTAGAAACAATTACACGCGCAATTTGTACACGTTGTTTTTCGCCCACCGATAAACCAAAACCGTTTTCGCCCAGTTTAGTTTTTATACCATCGGGTAAGCGAGTTAGTGTGGCACTCATGCCTGCGGCTATGGCGGCATCGAGTACTTCTTGATCGGTGGCATCGGGTTTTTTGTAACGAATGTTATCTGCGAGCGTCCCTCTAAAAATTGCGCCATCGGCAGAAACCATTCCGATTCCTCGTCGTACAGAAGCACCATCTACATTGGCAAGATTTTGTCCGTCAATAAAAATTGCACCGCTTTGTGGTTCAAATAATTTTAGCATTAAATCAACCGTGGTGGTTTTGCCTGCACCCGAAGTACCTATGATGGCTGTTATGTTGCCGGGTTGTGCAGTAAGCGAAAGTCCTTTAAGGATTTGTCTTTCGGGGGTGTATGAAAAATGAACGTCTTTAAATTCGATAAGTCCTTTAGTGATTTGTAAATCTTTACTTGCTTTTTCTTCGGCCTGTACATCCAATAATTTAAATGCTCGTGCAATAGATGTAACATTTTGCTGTACACTTGCCCATATACTTGCCAGGTTATCAATTGGACTATACAGCAAATCGAGATAGGCAACAAACATAACTACATCGCCGGGAGTAAGTTTGTGTTTAAGTGCCAAATAGCCACCATAGGCAAGCACGAGTGCAGTTGCTATGTGAGTAAGAAAAATTTCCCAAAAGGCGAATCGGTTTGCCAGCAAAGACCTTTTAGTATAATCTGCATAGGCTTTTGTTGCTTGTTCATCCAGGCGATTTACTTCGCGCTCTTCGGCACCCGATAATTTTACGGTTTTAATGCCGCCCAAGGCATCTTGCATGCGTGCAGATACTTCTTCCCATTTTTCGTAATAGCCCGATAAACTCATTTCTAATTTTTTAGTTGAGCGTATGGCAATTATTAAATAAAACGGAACGATGGACAGTGATAAAAAAGCGAGCGTGGTGTTTTGCCAAAACATAATGATGATGATGCCGACCAGGCTAATAATTTCGGGAAAAATTTCTTTAGAGAAAACGTTGATGATTTCGGATACCTGTTCGGACTGGTCGATTTGACTATGCAGTGCCGCGCTGGAGCGTTTTGAGAAAAATGAAAGCGGTAATCTTAGTACATGGCGAAAGGTGTTGTGGATGAAATTTTTTTCGATGTTGCTTGATAAGCGCACATTCATGTTATCGCTAATGAGCCAAAGCACAAGCCCAATAATGTTGGTAATAAAAAGCAACACAACAGCCAGCATTAATGTATTAAAAGCCTCGTTGGGTGTACGTGGCGCTACGCGGTTATTTTTATGCGGTTTTTTTACGTGGGTTGTTTTTGCGGTTAGTTGTTGTATGGTGTCGTTAACGGTGGCTAATTCTTTTCCAAAAAAACTAGTGATTGGGTTGTTATCGGTTTCGGGGTCGATGCCCATTTCTTGTTTTACATCGTTGCGGGCATCTTGCACAAAAAGACCGGCTATGTCGTTTACGGCTTCGCGGTATATTAGCGGTTGTATAAGTGTTACCGTTGTACTAAGCAGGCTTATAATAAAAACGCCTAATAAGCCTTTTTTGTATGGACGAATAAGTCGGAAAATATTTTGCCAAACATTTTTTTTTGCAGTCTCTTTCTTTCCCATACCGAATATCGTTATACAAATTTATTTATTTTGAGGCAGCTTGGTAATGAATGTTGTTTTATTATACACCTGAAATAACAAGTACTGTGCCAATTAAGCGTTTATAAAAAAGTTAGAAATGTTTTAGTTTATTTTAACAAGCTGTGTGCTAGAAGGTTTTATGTTGATTTTAGCAGGGTAAAATAATCACATTTTATATACTCAATTTTTGTATTTTAGCTGGTTATAAGTTCAAAAAAAATAAACGATTAAGCATGGCATATAAAAAAACTACCCCAGGCATTTTTTTACAATTAAATTTTAGCACACTTAAATGTGTAGCGGTAACGCTTTTGTTTTTAAGTTTTTTAGGCGGCGGTAAAGCTTATGCCCAAACAATAAACACCATAGCCGGTACCGGTACAAATAATTTTGGAGGCGATGGCGGTGCTGCAACTGCGGCAGTTTTAAACTACCCGTACGCCACTGCTTTTGATGCTATGGGTAACTTATATATATCTGATGCAGGCAATAACCGCATACGCATGATAAATTCAGCAGGCATTATAAACACCATTGCAGGCGGCGCATCAAGTGGTTCGTCGGGCGATGGCGGGGCTGCCAGTAACGCCTCTTTAAACACGCCGCAAAGCTTGGTTTTTGATGCGTTTGGTAACCTTTATTTTTCTGACCATAATAATCATAAAGTACGTAAAATAAATACGGCAGGCGTTATAAGCACATTTGCTGGTACCGGAACAGGTGGTTATAATAGCGATGGAATTGCGGCCACAACGGCTCAACTTTTTGGCCCGTCGCAGCTTGCTTTTGATGCCGCAGGTAATTTATACATTGCCGATTTTAATAATAACCGTGTGCGCAAGGTTAACACAGCAGGCATTATAAGCACGGTTGCCGGTAATGGTACACAGCTTTATGCAGGAGACGGAGGAGCGGCTACGGCAGCTAATTTAAGTTATCCTGCAGGGCTTGCTTTTGATGTGGCAGGTAATTTATATATAGCAGATAATGGTAATGGTGTTATACGCATGATAAACACAACGGGTATTATAAGTACGTTTGCCGGCAGCGGCACAAGCTCACCTATGGGCGATGGCGGGCTTGCTAAGTGGGCATCGTTTAACTCGGCTATGGGGCTTGCTATAGACCAAACAGGCAATCTTTATATTGCGGATGAGAATAATAATGCTATACGCCTTATAAACACCGCAGGCATTATAAGCACATTTGCAGGTGGCGGCACTGTTATAGGCGATGGAGGTGCTGCTACGGCTGCTCAACTAAGTTCGCCTGTTGGCGTAATGGTAGATGATACGGGGAATGTATATATCGCCGATTGGAATAATGGGCGTGTACGGAAGGTAAATGCTTGTACATCTCCTGTGATTAGTATAGTTGCCACACCTACTATTTGTTTGGGTGATACAACTAAGTTGCAAGCAAGCGGAGGGTCTATTTATGTGTGGAGTGCCAACACAAGCGATACTCTTTTTCGTGATAGCGTAAGAGTTAGTCCATCGGTTAACACCACATATAACCTAACAGGTTTTAGCGGAGCTTGCTCGGGTACAACTACGATGAATATTTCGGTAGATTATATTGCATCGTTAAGCATTAGTTATAGTCAAAATTTGTGTTTAAACACTTCGGATACATTAACAGCCGCCGCAACAGGTGGTGTAACACCTTACACGTATGCCTGGTGCACAGGTGCTACCACATCAAGTATAGTGGTAACACCTACATCGAGTACTACATATACCATAGTGTGTACGGATGTTAATGGCTGTACGAGTAGCCTTGCAAGTGTGCCCATTCAAAACACATACGATATTATAAGCGGTGTGGTTGATACGGGCTCGGTGGCAACACCCGTTAACGCAAATGGCGCGTGGGTATATTTGTACGAATCTCTTTCTACTCATTTACACTTAACTAAAATTGATTCGGCACAGACAGATAACATGGGCGCGTATAGCTTTACAAGCATAAACAAACCCGGTAATTATTTTGTAGAAGCGATACCTGATACCAGCATGTATCATAATGCAATTCCTACGTATTATGGTTCGTTACAAAATGCGTATCAATGGACTGATGCTACTATGTACGGCTTGGGTTGCTCAAACACAACCTACACAGTTGATATAACTTTGTTAGAAATTCCGCCAGTAAAATTAAGTGCTATGGGTGTTGTATCGGGTACGATAACGACTGATAATAATTTCGGACATCGTTTAAGTAATGGAGGAAACAACTCGGTAATGGGTGCACCCATAAGAGGCATTGATGTAAAATTGGGCAGAAACCCGGGTGGAGGTTGCGCTGCACGAACTACTACAAATTCATCGGGTGTATATATATTTAATAATGTTGATACAGGCAGCTACAAAATTTATGTAGATATACCAAACTACGGCATGGAAAGTACACTATCAGTAACCATAACTAATACAAACACGCAAAGCACAAATAATAACTACATTATAGATTCGGTAAAAATATTTGTAGATAGTACGGGTGCTACTTCCTCTATAAAATCGTTTGATAATAAAAATGTAAGTCTGGCAGTTTATCCAAACCCTACCGGCGGCAAATTGTATGTTGAATGCAAGCCACTTACCGAATTAGGTACGGTTGAGGTTTACACTATTTTAGGTGAGCTAGTATATAGCACAACTACAAAAAGCAATATTTTGTATGTAGACCTAAGTAAAGAAGCCCCAGGCGTTTATTACGTACACGCCGCAGGAGCTGTACTAAAACTGGTTAAGCAGTAGTTTTGCGAGTTATAAATTAGGAGTGATGAGTTGTTAATTTACTGTTAACCAGCTTGTGCCCTAATTTATAACTTTTAGCTCATAACTCATATCCTCACTTATATTCATCACTTTTTTGTACTTTTGTGGCTTAAATTGAATTTAAAAAAATGAAACAAACATTCGTATCTAATAGTCAGGAATCGACCAGGATGTTTAAAAGTGATTTTTTAGAAATGTTTTCTAAAATACATTTTATAACACCTTTGGTTCTTTTTGTGCCGGTAGTTGGCTATTTTATTTATAAAACCTTTTTTGTTTTTCACATAGCCGTGCTAATGGCTATTGCTTTGTTTGCAGTAGGCATATTTGCTTGGTCGTTAACGGAGTATATAATGCACCGCTTTTTGTTTCATTACCACCCAACGTCGAACTTTGGTAAAAGGGTACACTTTATATTTCATGGGGTGCACCACGATTATCCAAACGATGCTAAACGCTTAGTAATGGCACCTGCGGTAAGTATACCCTTGGCATTTTTATATTACTATTTGTTTCGCGCCATATTAGGAGCTGATTTTGTATCACCTTTTTTTAGTGGTTTTGTATGTGGTTATTTGTTTTATGATATGACGCATTATGCCATACATCACTTTCAGTTTAAAAACGGGCTGTGGCAAAAAATTAAAATGCACCACATGGTACACCACTATAAAGATGATGAAAATGGTTATGGGGTAAGTTCTAAATTTTGGGACATTATTTTTAGAACCGATTTTAAAAAAGCAAAATAACACCCTACACCTAATTCTACGTGTTGAATGACCGATATTAAGAGCATTACTATAACCGACCCGGTTTATAAAGAGAAAACGAAATACAATTTTATTGAACGCTTTTTTATAAAGTTACTGAATGATAAACGCGATATGGCGTTTATTAAATTATGCGCCCTTATTTGTTGCACTACTATACCGTTTGCTGTTTACTTATTTATACCCGGTAACTTAAACTGGTGGTTGGTGCTTATTTACTACGCATTTAATTTTGGCGTTTTAACGGGCTCATTTATTTTAATGCTACACCTAACATCGCACAGACCTTTGTTTAAGAAAGAGTATAAGTGGATGAATAATATTATACCTTGGTTTATTGGGTCGTTTTTTGGCGAAACACCCGAGTCGTATTTTGCACATCACTTAGGCATGCATCATGCCGAAGAAAATATGCCTACTGATTTAAGCAGCACCATGAAATATCAACGCGATAGTTTTGCAGGGTTTATGCATTACTATTATGTGTTTATTGTAAGTGGCATTTATGATTTAGCTGCTTACTTGAAAAGAAAAAACCGTATAAAAATTAGAAAAGATTTTTTGGCCGGCGAAATTACGTTTTGGATAGTTGCTATTGCCTTGTTGTTTTTTAATTGGAAAGCCAGTTTGTTTGTGTTTGTTGTGCCTGTGTTTGTTGTGCGTTTTTTAATGTTGGCAGGTAACTGGGGGCAGCATGCTTTTATTGACAAGAGCAAACCAAAAAACAGTTATGTAAACTCGATTAACTGTATTAATGTAGGTTATAACCATAAGTGTTTTAACGATGGTTACCATATTATACATCATTTAAAACCTGCTATGCATTGGTTGGAGTTGCCCGAAGAGTTTATAAAAAACAGGGATAAGTACACAACAGAAAATTCGATAATTTTTGAAGGGATAGATTTTTTTATGGTGTGGTTTTTTTTAATGACCAAAAATTACAAAGCATTAGCTAAACACATGGTAATTGTTAATCCAAACATTACCACCAACGAACAAGCCATTGCGTTTTTAAAAGAACGTGTGCAGCGCATTGATGTTAGCGGTTATGCTAAACAACCTGGCAACGCAAAATTGCAGACGGCTTAAATTTAATCTTTAAAAATTTTATGAAACATTTTAGTAATTGCCATAAGGCAGTTTTATGTGTTTAGCTTTTGGCGACAGATATAAGACACTACTAAAATGCCTAAAACTATTAAAGGAAAAAATGCCATACCGTTTATGCCATCAACCGCCGCAGTGCTTACTGAAGCACTTATAAAATCAATAGCAAAACCTGCATAAGCCCACTCAATTATACGGTTAGGAAGTTTTGGAACAACTAAAACAATAGCCCCTAACACTTTAAAAACAGCCAGCATGGTGCCAAAATACAAGGGGTAACCTAAATGGGCGATGCCTTGTTTTGCCATTTCAGACTGCGAAGTAAGAGCAGGCATTACACCTTCAAATAAAAAAATTAGGATGGTTGTTGTCCAAAAAATAATTTTAGTTGTTTTCATGGGTTATAGTTTTACTGCAATATACATCATTTGGGCAATTTTAAAAAATTTCTTGTGGCATATATATGCGGGTTTTATTTGTCTACAAAATTGACACAGAGTTTGTTTGTACTATTGTTTGGTACTAGTTTAGCATTCACATAATTATTAAAATTTTAAAAATGAAAAAAATATCCTTAGTTATAGCTGCCCTTGTTTTTGGTGTAACAGTAAACGCGCAAACAAGCAATAAATATAAAGTGCTTAAAAAAATTAGTGTGGCAGGCGATGCGGGCTGGGATTTTTTGGAAGTAGATGAGCTTGGGCAGCATTTGTTTTTATCGCACGGAAATGAAGTAAATGTGGTTGATTTAAAAACTGATAAAACCATTGCTACTATACCTGATACTAAAGGCGTGCATGGCATTACAATTGCTAATGATGTAAACAAAGGTTTTATTACAAACGGAAAAGACAGCTCGGTAACGGTGTTTGATTTAAAAACATTTGCTACGTTGGATAAAATAAAAACAAAAGGCGTAAGTCCGGATGCTATTTTGTATGATGAGTTTACGCACCGTGTGTTTAGTTTTAATGCACGAAGCAACGATGTTAACGTAATTGATGCTAAAACAAGTAAAATACTTGAAACCATTAAATTTGATAGTAACCCCGAGGTTGCCGTTACGGATGGTAAAGGAACTATTTATGTAAACCTAGAAGAAAAAAGTATGGTTGTTGTAATTGACGCGGTTGCTATGAAAATAAAAAACACTTGGAGTTTGGCGCCGGGCGAAGAGCCAACCGGATTAGCTTTAGATAATAAAACACACAGGTTGTTTTCGGCATGTGCTAATAAAATGATGGTGGTTATGAATGCCGAGAACGGAAAAGTAATAACTACTTTGCCTATTGGCGAAGGAACGGATGGAGCTGCGTTTGATGCGGAGAAAAAATGCGCTTACTCATCGAACGGAGAAGGAACTATTACGGTGGTGAAAGAGGTTGATGAAAACACGTTTAAAGTGGTGGAAACAGTTGCTACACAAAAAGGTGCACGCACCATTGCTTTAAATAAAACAACGCACCACTTATACGTGCCAACGGCCGAACGTGGTGAGGCTCCTGCACCAACAAAAGAAGAGCCTAAGCCTCGTGCTAAAATTAAACCAAACAGTTTTGTGGTGTTGGTTGTGGGGGAGTAGGAGTTAAAATTTTTGGTGTGCAGCATTTGCTTGTTAGAGAAAACTCTAATAGGGGCGACGGAGTTTAATTGCATGAATGTTTTAGTGAAACTTTAATGCCACAGGATTTGCAAATACTGTGGAGCTGGGAGTGTATGCTATGTAGGTGCCTTAATGTGTTAAGGGCTGTTTTTTTATTTTCCTTCTTTCACGTCTTCTTCTTCGTCATCATCTTCTTCGTCATCGTCATCGTCGTTTTCACCGTTTTTAATTATTGGCGGAGCAAATTTAAATGTTTCGATAACAGCCGGTGGTAGTTGGGTATAGTTGTTAAATACAAATGCGGTATCGGTAGTTTTTTTGTTTTGACCAATTGTTTTACTGCTATCTGCACCCAAAGCAACATGAGTAGTTGTAGGCAATGCCGGCGCTTGGTTTTGCCCGCACGAAACAAGTAGAAATAAACTTATAATAATTAATGCTGTCTTTATCATTTGAATTTTGTCGGGACTAATTTAACTGTTTATTTGGTAATAATGCACATTGGGCGCTTGTAAAAAACGAAACTTTACCTTCATTTAGCTTGTTGTTTTTATTTTTTAAAAGTTTGGCTGCGTTTGTGGGCATCTGCCCCGGCGTTATTTGTACGTTAAATTTTAAATGGTGAGTGCTGAATTGCTGTAGGATTGCAAACTCTGCGGAGCGGATTGTTTGCTTAATATTTATGAGGTCTTACGAGGCTTTCTCTTTAAATACTTTTGCTATTTTTGAGTTAAATAGTAAGGGTAACAAACAAATATGGCAGGCTATTTCGGTAGCATATAAAAGTCAATTTAAATTATATTTGAGCAAATCAATTATGAAAAAAAATGTATTTCTTTTAGCGTTAATTTTATTTGGTCAGTTTTCGGTTTTTGCATTTGACTATAAAGTAAGTTTACGCGACAAAATTTTTAATAAAACCGAGTACGGTTTCTCGGTAGTAAAATTTATCGACGGACGATTAAACAAGCAAAACCCATAGGCTCTGTACCATCTGCCTTTTCTATGAAGCCCCATACGGTGGGCAACGATTCTTTAGAAGAATAATTTTTTAAGCCGGCGCCACACAAAATATACGGTTGAGTTATAAGTGATGAGTTATGATTTATAAGTTGAGTGGCAGTAAAAAAATATTTCTCCCTATGGTTGAAATGACAACGCGTGTTTACAAAGCGCCATAACGCCCCGGCTAAGATTAAGAAATGGTTATGCTTTTAATTGCAGAAAGTGTTAAATAAAAGCAGAAAAATGTGCATCTTTATAGGCTGATAAAAGCGGTAGGCTTTTTAAAGAAGACAAAAAATATACTATGAAAAAAACAACACTTACACTTTTTGCTATTTTAATTTTAAAGGCATCCAACATTTTTGCTTGGGGAATGGTGGGACACCGTATGGTGGCCGAAATTGCTATGAGCTATTTAAACAAAGGTGTGAAAGATTCGGTACAAAAATACTTGGGTAAAATGACTTTTGCCGAAGCAGGCACCTGGATGGATGATATACGCAGCGATAAGAGATATAATTACATGAAAGAGTGGCACTATGCAGATGCGCCTAAAGACAAAACAGAGGTGGCTGATATTGTTGATGCTGATAATGCCATTTTTGAAATACAATGTGCTATGGATGAATTGGCGGGCAAGAATAAACTTACCTATGCGCAAAAGAATTTTGATATTAAAGTGTTGTTTCATTTAATTGGCGATATACACCAACCTTTGCATTGTGGATACAAAGCTGACAGAGGGGGGAATGATGTGTCTGTTGAGTTTAATTTTCAGGCAGCAAATTTGCACAACACCTGGGATACTAAAATACTTGAATACAAATTAGAAGATGTACAAAAAGGAGTTGTGGAGTTTTGCAAAAAACTAACTCCGGCCGAAAAAGCAAAATACCAAAAGATTGATTTAAACACGTGGTTTAAAGATTCGAGAGCTTACTTGCCTTTGGTTTATGATACAAAAGGCGACATACAAGAAGAGTACATGCAAAAGGCTTTACCTGTTATTGAAAAACAATTGGTTATTGGGGGCTTGCGTTTGGCAGCTGTACTAAACCAAGTTTTTGCCAAATAAATTGCGCCGGTAATTTATTATGCTAACCCAAACTACCAGCAAGCGAAAAAGAATTATTGATGTTATTAGGTTATCGCTAAACGGCGAGGAGCAAGATTATACCCAAGGCAGTATACGCAAAGCAGTTTTTTTATTGGCTATACCCATGATTTTGGAGCTGAGCCTAGAAAGTGTATTTGCTTTGGTAGATATGTTTTTTGTGAGCAAGCTGGGGCAAAATGCTATTGCTACGGTGGGCTTAACAGAATCTGTAATAACCATTGTGTACTCAATTGCTATTGGTTTAAGTACAGCGGCTACGGCTATTGTGGCGCGCCGCATTGGCGAAAAAAATACGGAAGATGCTGCGCACGCAGGTGCGCAATCATTACTAATATGTTTTGGGCTTAGTTTTTTTATAAGCTTACTAGGCATGTTTTTTGCACCCCAAATTTTAGCCACTATGGGTGCTAACGAAACGGTAGTGCGCGAGGGTGCAATTTTTACACGCATTATGTTTGGTGGCAGCATGGCTATTATGTTGTTGTTTTTAATTAACGGTATTTTTAGGGGTGCAGGCAATGCGGCTATGGCTATGAAAAGTTTGTGGGTGGCTAGTATTATTAATATTATTTTGTGTCCGGTGTTTATACATTGGTTTGGTTTAAAGGGTGCTGCTATTGCTACGGTTATTGGGCGTACATCGGGTGTGTTGTACCAATGTTATCATTTATTTAAAGGCAGTGGCATTGTAAAATTTACAAAGCATCATTTTAAATGGGATTGGGAAATTATTAAATCTATCATAACTATTGGCTGGCCTGCAACTTTGCAATTTATTATTGCCAGCGGCAGTTGGATTGTGATGGCTAAATTGGTTGCCGAAACGGGCGGCACCGAGGCATCTGCCGGATACCAAATTGCGGTACGCAATGTGGTGTTTTTTATTTTACCTGCCTGGGGTTTAAGTAATGCGGCAGCAACCTTGGTTGGTCAAAACTTGGGGGCTAAGCAAATTGAACGTGCACGCCAAAGTGTTATGATTACGGTTAAGTACAATATTGTTTTTATGAGTTTTGTTATGTTGTTGTTTGTGTTTTGTTCTAACCCCATTATTCGTTTTTTTAGTGCGGATGAGGCTGTGGTAAAATACGGAGTAGAGTCGTTACAGATTTTTGGTTTGGGTTATGTTTTTTACGGCATATCGATGGTGATGACGCAGGCGCTTAACGGCGCAGGCGATACTAAAACACCTACCATTATAAACTTGATTTGCTTTTGGGCTTTCCAAATTCCGTTGGCGTATTTTTTATCTAAACACACCGACTTGAAAGCTACAGGTGCTTTTATATCTACCCCTATTGCCGAAACTGCCATTGCCCTTATGGCTTTTTATTATTTTAGAAAAGGGAAGTGGATGACCTTGAAGGTTTAGATTTTATTTATTCTGTATTAACTTGTTTATATTTTTTAGAAGCTGAACAATGTATATTATAATTGTTACGCCGATTAAAATTGAAATGAGTACTCTGAGAATTATTATGCCAATGGTTGGCGATTTGTAATCTATAATATAAGTATCGCAAGGGTTAAGGGTTGTGTAATAAATGTCGGTATTTGTTTTGGCGTTTTTTTGAATTTCGTTTGCGAAGTAGAAATCGGAAACAAAATCGCATGTTTCTGTTTGATTTGTATTTAAATTATAATACGATATTTTTAGAATTTTAGAATTTGCTTTATAGTTTGTGATATTGATAATAGTTGCATTTGTTTTGGTTTTATGAAACAAAAAATAATAAT
>DATHOW010000076.1:0-2745 GCA_035484495.1 Bacteroidia bacterium
TCTGTCTCTTTCGCTTTGCACAATATAAGCCTCTCCAACATATATATCTAATTTATCAAGAGTTGCATTTGGTGCAATAGGAGTAAGTTGGTTATTACTTGGAATTGGATAGCCAAATAAATTACCTTTTGTTCGTACATAATAAAATGCTTGTGCATGTGGGGGTGTTGGCTCAATTTTATCGTTAATATAAAGTTGCCCATCTTTAATTTGCAATTTATCGCCGGCAATTGCCACACAACGCTTTACATAAAACTCGCGTTTATCAATTGGGCGTGCAACAATTTTACCAATAGGTCGGTCGCTGCCCTCAATAACAAATTCGGGGTTTTGCATATTTTGATATCCGTAGGTTCTTTCTAAATCATAATAACTACGGTCTTGCGCGCCAACGGCAACAGTATCGCCATCAGGGTAATTAAACACAACAATGTCGTTATTTTTAGGTGTACCCAAACCGGGCAAACGCCAATGCGGTAATTTTATCCACTCTAAATATGATTTGGTGCCCGTTGTAAATGGCATGGTGTGATGCGCAAACGGAAACGCCAAAGGTGTTTGTGGTACTTTGGCACCGTAACTAAATTTAGAAACAAAAAGAAAATCGCCAACGAGCAAGGATTTTTCTAACGAAGAAGTTGGTATAGTAAAAGCCTCTAAAAAAAATGTACGAATTATGGATGCAGCTACTACGGCAAAAATTAATGGGTCGACCCAATTTTTAATAAAAGGGGTTTCTTTGCCCTGCATATCGGCTACGCCGGTAAATTTTATGTTGCTATCGAAACCTAAATAAAGCAGATAGATATATGGTACAAAAGATGCCAAAACCAAATCAGACGTTTTGCGTTTACCAAAATAGCGCGCCAAATTAAAAGCAAGCACGCCTAACATAATAATGTTTACGCCGGGTACAATCATTAAAATAAACCACCATTTTGGTTTTTCAACTAATTTAAATGCTTCGTAATAATTATAAACCGGAATAAAGGCTTTCCAGGCAGCGATGTTTGTTTTTTGAAAACACTTGTATAAACCTACCCATGATAAAAGAACGAGAATTAAAAAAATTAAATTGCCTATGTACATAAATTGATTTTTTTACAAATATGATATTAATTATCTGATTAAAGTTACGGTGCCTTTTACCTGTCTAAACTCGCCAACGGATGTTTTATATTGTACGGTGTAAGCATAAACGGCTTCGGGGTGACCGGCGCCATCCCAACCTTGATTTACATTGGTGGTTTCGTAAATTTTTGCTCCCCAACGGTCGTAGATGCTCAATTTATAATCGGCATCATCAACAAAAGCACCAATAGGTAAAAATATTTTGTTTACACCATAGGTAACAAATGCATTGGGGATATAAATGTTTGCATCTACATAAACGGTATCGTAATTGCTGGTACTTTTTTCGGTAAAGCCATACATATCGCCATTGCCCTCAACGGCTTCTACATAATAAACAAACATGCCTTCTTTATCGGCATAGGGCGATAAATCATCTACATATACATTGGTACCACTTGGCACAAAAGCCACAGGGCCACTAAAAATACCATTAACACTGCGGTACACATTATACCCGGTAACGCCACCTGCATACTTGGCATAATCGTTCCAGTTTAAAGTGGCGGTTAAATTTGGTGTAGCCTTAGCACCTAACACAACGCTGTTTGAAATATCGGTTTGTTTGGCGGGTAGTTTACAAGCACTATCTAATACAACTACGTAATAAAAATATTCGGTATTATGTGTAGCTACATCAGTATCGGTAAATGAATAATTGGCTGTGCCCCTGCTAAACGACGAATTATTTATTAAGCTATACGTGCCCGTTTTAGTTGTTGAACGATATAGATTGAAACCACCAATTGGGTCGGTTGGGCTAACGTACCAAGATACATCGATAGTTTGTTGCGCGTTAACAGTAACATTACTTAAATAGGCAAGGGTTGGCGCTAGCGCTCCTGTAACTGTTTTGTAAGCAGGGTTTGAGGTGGAGGTTACAAGATCTTTACCGGCAGGGGTTTTACCGTTTGAATGCGCCCTAACAAAATACCAATAAAAAATGCCGGGTGTTGCACTTAAACCTCGGTGAAAAAAAGTAGTGGCCGTAGTATCGCCAATGTGCACAGCAGGACCTAGATTGATGGAGCAAAAAATTTCGTAGCGCTCAACACCGGTTGTCATGTTTTTGTAGGGAGTCCAACTAAGTACGTTTTGTTTTTTACAATAATCAGGCACAAAGGTTAGGTACATCGTACTTTGCTCGTTATTAGGAAACACGCTTTGCTCGTGCGCGCAACTATCAATTGAAATAGCCGACAGGGTAACGGAAGCTTTGGTTGGATCTAAAGCAGGTGAGAGAGCTGCTGTATAAAAGGTGTCTTTATTATAGTTACAAATAGAATTTAAAAAGGCGTAGGTGGTACCATCAAAATAATACATGGAAAAGCACTTTACATCTTGCGAATAAGCCGGGCTAATGCCTATCATTGCTTGCGGTTGGCTTGGCGGCGAGTTTACATTGTAATTTATAACACTAACCGAATCGACATAGGGGGTGGATGGTTTATTATTATCCAGGAAATAGCCGCTGCGCACGTTTGAAACCGAGGTGCAACTTAGCACGCTATCAAAAAGTTGTACCCGATAACGCAATGTATCGCCACAAATACTGATGGTGTCGTTGTAGATATAATTGCCTGTAAAATTTGGATTCATAGGCACATGGCCAAT
>DATHOW010000077.1:0-12398 GCA_035484495.1 Bacteroidia bacterium
AATTAATTACTTGGTTCGAGTATGTTTGAATGGTATCTCTTGAATAAAACAAATCTTTTTTCTCAGCATAATATAAATTTGCATTATTTTTTATTTGCTTATCGCATACAAAATAAGTCAATTGATTTGTTTTCATATTATGTGACCAAGCATTATTTTGAATTCCTAAAAGTTCCATGTACTTCTTTTTTGTTCCAGTAAAAAACAAGTCAATATATGCGAAAAATGCTTTTGATGAAAAGAAACCCTTAAACATTTCATAATGAAACTTGATAGCTGATTCGTTGGATGTTATAGGATGCTTTATACTAATGTGCCCTTCACTATTTTTTATATTTATTAAAGTACTATAATCAAAAGTGATCAATACATTTTTAATATCTACATTCTCATTATCTAAGAATTTTAATTTCGAACTTATTCCATATATACTTTCTGATGACGCATTAAAATGAAAGATATTTCCTTTTATGAATTTACCCCAACTGGAAGACTGGAAGAACATCGACCTTGAATTCCCTAAAATAAACGAATCATAATTATATTTTTTGTAATTCCAAAGGAATAATTGAGTTGATTGAAAATCTCTATTACCAACAATTTGATAATCTTTACCTGTGTTTACTTGTTCATTATATTTATATAATACTTTGAACGGATCCATGATTAGATACAGAATAATCGGAATGGCGTATAAAGGGAAAGTAAATAAAAATATTTTTATTAGGAAACGTTTCATTTCTAAAATTGAAAATAAATAAATGTTTGTTCTGTACCCGAAAAATAAAAAGTAGTTGCAGCCATTATATAGTATAACGTCCAAACTATAGGTGCTGGGAGTTTAATTCCTATATGTTCAATTGCATAATTACTTTCTCTCCCTATCCATTCGACTATTATAAATAGAAAAATTATAATCGGAAGAAGGTAACCAACTTTATTCTGTATAAAACTAATCACCTGAAAATAATTTCCATCTAATAGTAACCCGTTTCCCATGTTTTTTATATACAAAATGGCACTTGTCAGATTCTCTGAACGAAAAAATATCCATGCAAATGTTGTTAAACTAAATGTTAAGCATATATTGAAAAAGTCCTTTATACTAGGGAAGTACTTGCCTTTAGCAACAATATCAAGGTTATTTCTGTTTGAGTTAAAAATTATTGAAGGCATTATATATAGCGCGTTTAATAATCCCCAAATAATAAAGGTCCAATTTGCCCCGTGCCAAAACCCACTTACTAAAAATATAATAAATGTATTTTTCACTTTTGTCCAAGTTTTACCCTTACTTCCTCCTAATGGAATATATAGATAATCTCTAAACCATGTGGATAAAGAAATGTGCCACCTTCTCCAGAATTCTGCAATATCTCTCGAGAAATATGGAAATGAAAAATTCTTCAATAACTCAATCCCAAATAATCTGGCTGTTCCTAGTGCTATGTCCGAATACCCTGAGAAGTCACCATAGATCTGTATTGCAAAAAATACTGCACCTAAAGCATTTGTTAATCCAGAATAATTTGAATTATGATCAAAGAGCATATTTGCAAATTGAGCACAGCTATCTGCTATTACAATTTTTTTAAATAAGCCCCAAAGTATTTGCCGTAAACCATCTACCGCTTTTGAATAATTAAATTCTCTAACTCTCTTTAATTGTGGTAGCAAATGTGTAGCCCTTTCAATAGGGCCAGCAACTAATAGTGGAAAAAAACTCACAAATACCGCATAGTCAATGAAATTTTTTTCGGGCTTGATTTTGTTTTTATAAATATCAATTACGTATGAAAGTCCGTGAAATGTATAGAAGGAAATCCCTATTGGTAATATTACTTTTAAGGTGAACGGATTTACCTTTAATCCTAACAATGACATTCCCTCGCTAAACGACGTAATGAAAAAATTATAATACTTGAATATAAATAAGAATCCGACATTAATGATAATACTAGTCCAAAACCAAATTTTTTTCGATCGGGTATTTGACGCGTCCCCCATTTTCAGTCCTGTGAAATAATCTAATAAGGTTGAGAATAATAAGAGAAACATGAATTTTTTCGACCAAAATCCATAAAAGAAGTAGCTCGATATCAGCAGCAAGATATTTTGCAGTTTTAAATTTCTTCTTGTTATAAACCAATAGAGGAAAAAAACTATGGGGAGAAATAACGCAAAATTTATTGAGTTAAAAAGCATTTTGGCTAAGCGATTCTATTGTTTTTGTTTTTTGCTTTAAAATGGCTAAAAACAGATAAATGTACAAAAGATATCCAACATTTCTTAATAAAACTATTCTGGCGTAGGTTAGGTGATTTGAAGCAATTGCAAAGTAACCCACGTAAGGGAAGTGTGTTTGTACGTAAATCTGACTTTATAAACAATCCCTTATTCTATTGAAAAAATGGAGGTTCACAAATTTTTCAAAAAACATATATTTTACAATAATTGAAAAAATCTTACATCGTAATAATTTGCTCGATATTTTGATAATGTTGAAAATAAGGCTGTTTATAAACAATGATATAGTTTTAATAACCGGAATAATAAATAGCTTCTAAATAGTTGTTTAAAAAATATAAACCTGCATCTCTCTTTTCCTTGTTTGACTAAATTTTGTTGCTCGAATGGCTGCATCCATAGTAAAATATAAGGACATCACTTTCTGTATCGGAAAGTAATTCGTTAAGACTATTATCTCCATCCACCACCTAATGCTTGGTAAATATTTACCATAGCATTCATTTGCTGTTTTTTGGTTTCAATAAGTTCAAACTTAGATTCTAAAGCATCGCGTTGGGTTAACAGCACTTCCATATAATCTGCTCTGGCTGATTTAAAAAGGCTAATAGAGATTTCGATTGATTTAGTAAGCGCTTGCACTTGCATTGTTTTTAAATCGTAACTTTTTTTCAGGTTATTAATATTTGATAATTGATTGACAACCTCAATATGAGCATTTAAAATAGTGCGTTCGTAATTGTAAACGGCTTGTATTTGCTTTGAGTTGGCAGAATAGTAGTTTGCCTTTATTGCATTTCTGTTTATTAATGGTGCAACTAAATCGCCCGCTAAAGTATAAATTAGCGATAGGGGGGTAGTTACTAAATACTTTGGATTAAATGCATTATAACCTGCTCCGGCTGTAATCATTAAAGAAGGATAAAACTCAGCTTTGGCAGACTTTACATTTAACTTGGTTGCCATTAATTCTTTTTCAGCCTGCCTAATATCCGGGCGGTTTTCTAACAGTTGCGATGGCACACCTGAATGAATAGTGTCGGAAACTAAATTAGTGAAATTCTGAGAATTTCTTGAAACAGCTTGAGGAAATCTACCAACCAAAAAATTAATTCTATTCTCGGTTATTGTAATTTGTTGCATAATGTAAAACTGACGGCTTTGGTTTTTTAACACCTCTGCTTCAAACCTGCGTACTGCTAGCTCAGTAACCCTGGCAGCAATTTTTTCCAGCTTTACCATCTGTAAAGCATTTTGCTGAATTTCAATATTCTTTTTTAATATTTCTAATTGGTTATCTAATGCCATTAATTCGTAATAGGAATTTGCTATTTCGGCAATTAGGTTAGTAACCATAAAATTTTTCCCTTCAATGCTTGATAAATATTTGGCTACTGCAGCATTTTTAGAGTTGCGTAATTTTTTCCATATATCCACTTCCCACGAAGCATTTATGCCTAACATATAATTGGGTAAATTAACCGGCACTTTTTGCCCGGGCGTAATGTAATTGGCATCATCACTAGCTCCTTGGCTGGTATACTTGCCTACTTTTTCAAGACCTGCTCCAACTCCTACACCAACAAAAGGCAAGTAAGCCCCTTTTCTACCTCTTATTTCGTTTTTTGCAACATTAATTTCCTGTAAAACAATATTTAGTTCCTGATTATTTTTAAGAGCTGTATCAATTAAGGCAACTAAATTTGGATCTGTAAAAAAATCTTTCCATTTAGTCTTTGCTACATTGATACTATCACG
This sequence comes from Bacteroidia bacterium, assembly GCA_035484495.1. Lineage (GTDB taxonomy): Bacteria > Bacteroidota > Bacteroidia > B-17B0 > Aurantibacillaceae > PALSA-968. The sequence continues at coordinate 4,006 of DATHOW010000077.1, forward strand.
CGAGTTATTATAACCGGTAGGAACTGTTTTGTTTTCTGTTTTACGGCCAAAGTTTGGCGTGCTACAAGCTGTATACAAAATAGAAATACCAATTATCCCTATGTATATAAATATTTTCTTAGTGCGAATCATTGTCTTCTTCATTTTCTAAGGTTTGAGGGAAATCATCTATTGTGTGGACAAATCCTTCTGTTAAAGAACTATCTTCTTCATCTCTAATCATCTTTCTGCCTTCGGCCATTTTACCAAAAATATAGTACAAGCCCGGAACAATAATAACACCAAATAGTGTTCCAAAAAGCATACCGCCTAATGCAGATGAACCAATAGTGCGATTTCCGATAGCACCGGCACCGTGTGCAAAAACAAGTGGAATTAAGCCTGCAATAAAAGCAAACGAAGTCATTAATATAGGACGGAAACGAACTTTGGCACCTTCAATGGCTGCTTCAAGAACGGTAGCTCCTTGTTTTTGTTTATGAACTGCAAACTCCACAATTAACACGGCGTTTTTACCTAATAAACCAACTAACATTACCAGCCCTACCTGGGCATAAATATCGTTTGCTAATCCCATTACTTTAAGCATCATAAAGGAGCCAAAAACCCCGGCCGGTAACGAAAAAATTACTGCTAATGGAATGATAAAGCTTTCGTACTGTGCTGCAAGAACGAAGTAAACGAATATCAAAACGATGATGAAAATATATACGGCTTCATTTCCACGACGGGTTTCATCATACGAAAGTGCCGCCCAATCTATATCAAACCCATGAGGCAGTGTTTTTGCAGCTACCTCTTGCACAGCTTTAATAGCCTCACCGCTACTATATCCTTTGGCAGGTGAGCCCCTGATACCTGCTGTATTATACATATTGTATCGGTTAATCTCATTAGCTCCTTGCTTCTTTGTCATTTTCATGAAAGCCGAGAAAGGAACCATATCACCTTTGTCACTTTTTACATAAAGGTTCATAATATCTGTGGGAAGCCTTCTGTATTCAGGCGCAGCTTGCACAAATACTTTAAAGAAACGCTGAAATTTTATAAAACCAAGTTCATAAGTACTTCCTACAAAAATAGAAAGCGTGTTCATAGCGTTACCAATAGTAACTCCTTTTTGCATGGCTAATTGGTTATCAAACGTAATTTCATATTGAGGATAGTTAGCACTAAAAAAAGTAAACAAACCGGTTAGCTCTTTGCGCTCTCCTAATTCTTTCATAAAATCTCTTGTCACTCTATCCAGTTGGTTGTAATCTCCGGAGTTAGTTTTATCTAATAACTGCAATGCAAAACCACCTGCTGCTCCAAATCCGGGTACAGCCGGAGGGTCAAAAAATTCAATGTTTGCACCGGGAATTGCTTTTGCTTTTTCCTCTAATTCATAAATAATTTCGCTTACGGTATGTTTTCTTTCCGACCAAGGTTTTAAGTTAATCAAACAAGTACCCGCGTTCGACCCCCTTCCTTCAGTTAACACCTCATAGCCTGCTATAGAAGAAACCGACTTAACACCTTCTACTTTTTGAATAATCTCTTCTAACTTGTTAGATAAGTCGTTAGTTCTTTCTAAAGTTGAACCAGGAGGTGTTTGAATAATAGCATACAACATCCCTTGGTCTTCACTTGGAATAAAGCCAGAAGGTAGATTGTTGGTTATTATAAATATACCTAAACCAAATAGGACAAATAAGCCAACGGTAACTAATTTTCTGTGTGCAATTAATCGCAGTATCTTAACATATCCTCCGGTCAGTTTTTCAAATCCTCTATTAAAACTATCTATAAATCTGTTTAGTAAATGTTTTTTACGAGGTTTACCATGATTGTTTTTCAATATCATAGCGCAAAGTACAGGTGTAACGGTAAGTGCTACGATACCTGAAAGAACGATAGCGGACGCCATTGTGATAGAAAACTGACGGTAAAATGTACCTACAGGGCCCGACATAAATGATACAGGAACAAATACAGATACCATTAATAATGTGATGGCAATAACGGCTCCACTAATTTCACCTATAACTTTTCGTACGGCATTATAAGGAGATAAATGTTCCTCTTCCATTTTGGCGTGTACAGCCTCTACCACAACTATGGCGTCATCTACCACTATACCTATGGCGAGGACGAGTGCGAATAAGGTTATCATATTGATAGTAAGCCCAAACGCTTGAATAAATACAAATGCACCAATTAGCGATATAGGAACTGCCAGCGTTGGAATAAGGGTAGAGCGCCAGTCGCCAAGGAAAATAAATACTACCAATGCCACTAAAATAAAGGCATCTCTTAATGTGTGAATTACGTTTTCAATAGAAGCATCTAAGAAATTAGAAACGTCGTAACTGATTTCATAATCCATCCCCGGAGGGAAAGTTTTCTTTAGATCTTCTAATTTAGTTTTTACTTTTTCAATAACCTCGCTGGCATTACTACCGTATGTTTGTTTTAGTACTAAGGCTGCCGAAGGATGCCCATTCATGTTAGAATAGATGTCATAATATTCGCTTCCTAGTACAACCTTTGCTACATCTTTTAAGCGAAGAATTTCTCCATCGGGATTAGCTTTAATAATAACATTTTCATACTGCTTAGGGTCGCTAAACCTATCAGAATAAGTTAATACATACTCAAGTGCTTCAGCCTGTTTACTGTCACCTCTTCCTATCCTGCCGGCTTTACCAATTATGCTTTGGTCGCTTAACGCCTCCATCACTTCTTCGGGCGATATTTTATAGGCGCGCATTCTATCCGGATTTAACCAAACACGCATAGCATACTGCCTACTACCTAATATCCTTACTTGCCCTATACCATTTATACGTTGTAGCTCGGGTACCATGTTAACACCTGCATAATTGAACAGAAATTTCATGTTAGCATTAGTATCCTTACTATACAAGTTAACGTACATAAGCATACTTGGAATTACGGGAGTAATAATTACCCCTTCGCGTTGTACCAATATGGGTAACCTGTTTGTAACCTGCTGCACACGGTTAGAAACCTGTACTAAGGCTTGGTTAATGTCGGTGCCCGGATTAAATACAACCTGAATATTTGCCTCGCCCGCACTAGTAGCATCAGAGGTCATGTATCGCATGCCCCAAGCACCATTAATAGATTGCTCTAACGGAATAATAACTGACTCTGCTAATGATTTTGCACTTGCCCCCGGATAAGATGCACTAACCATTACCACCGGAGGTGCAACCTCAGGAAATTGTGATGTGGGCAGCGTTTTAATTGCCAGTCCGCCCATAAAGAGAATAACAAGCGAAATTACGATGGCAAGTACCGGCCTTTTAAGGAATTTATTAAACATTTTCTAGTTTTTTTGAATATGAATATTATTCAACATATATTTTTAATTTCGAGATTACCGTTTTAGGCTCCTCGAAATCGTACTCTATCTTATCGCCGTCTTTAACTTTACGGATGCCCTCTACCATTATTCTCTCACTCTCATTTAAGCCACTTTTTATTACATATAAATCAGGCATTTCGGATGCGATGTTAATTTCTCGTGAATGCACTACTTTATCTTTATCAACTACAAAAACATATTTCTTTTCTAAAATTTCAAAAGTTGCTTTTTGAGGAATTATAATGGCGTTTTTAAGCGGAATAGTCATTTTTATATTACCTGTTTCGCCATGCCTTAAAAGACCATTTGGGTTTGGAAATGTTGCCCTAAAAGCAATGTTACCTGTTTCGTTGTTAAAGTCAGCTTCAATTGTTTTAACTTCTCCTGGAAACTCGAACATCTGGTTATTTGCCATTAACAAGTTTACTTTCAATAAGTTTTCTGCTTGTACATTGGTTTTATAATTTAAGTACTCAGCTTCGGGTACATTAAAATAAACCCACATTTCGCGATTATCTGACAGAGTAGTAAGTAAATCTCCCTCATCAAGAAGACTTCCTAACCTTACGTGAAAATGATCCATGATACCATCAAAAGGGGCTTTAATCTCTGTAAATCCTAAATGAACTTGAGCTAATGCCAGTTCGGCTTTTGCCTTATCAAACTTGGCTTTTGCCATAGCTAGTTCATTTGGCGCCACTATATTGCTATCTGCAAGTCTTTTTGTGTTTTTGTATTCAATTTCAACAAAATCAGCTTCGGCTTGTGCTTTTTGCAACTCGGCTTGGTACATCATAGGCATAATCTGAAACATCATTTGCCCTTCTTTTACAAACTGCCCTTCATCTACAAATATTTTTTGTAGATAACCTTTTTCTAAAGCCCTTAACTCAATATGACTTATTGCACGTATTTGACACACATATTCTCTAGTAATTGTGGTGTCTTTTTTTAAAGGACTTGTAACCAAAAACTTGGTTTCTTCTTCCTTTTCTTCTTTTTCTGACTTACAACCTGTGTTGCATAATAGGGCAATTAAGCTTAGGGACATGAGAGTTTTCCTCATAATAATTTCTGTTTTAAAACGATGTGTTTTGATGATGATTTTTTTAATGAGATACAAGTTGATGAGAATGTATACGTAGCACAAATACAATTTTAAATAATTAACAAAAAGAGTACACGTTTATATGTTTTTTTCTGTCAAAGTCTTAGAATTGAAAGTGTTAGGTATTTTTTAGGATATAAATCGCATTTAATTAAATCGAAAAGATGGTTCACTTTAGGAATAAAGCTCATATTATTAAGAAGGGAATAAAAAACAGATAAAGTAACTGAGGAATGAGCCTTCATAAGGTCATCATCGTCATCTAAGTTTTCTTCGCAAACGTCTAGGGTCATATAATCCATTATGCTAGATTGGACGGATGTTTCGATAAGACGCTTTCCTTTCTGTATGGTTGAGAAATAATTACCCAATACACCACTTTTTTGTGAAGAATTAAATGTTGAAAGTAAAAACAAAAGGCCAAAAACAAACGCAAAGCACGTAAATAGAGCGGTATTTGTTTTTAGTTTAGTAAACATTTGTAATAAGTTTGATTACGCCGCAAAAGTAAATAAAATTCAATGCCTTAATTTGTATTTAATTAAAATTAACTTTTTAAAGTGAATAGCAATAAATGCCAAAAACGCCAATTTATTGATCAATTAGCCGAGTGTTTGTGAGAAATATGTAAGTTTTTTACAAAAATGTGTAATAATTTAAATGCGAAGTTATTTCACCTTTGTTATGAAATTAAAATAGTACATGAAAAAAATAATATTGACAATTATTGTGCTTGCTTTGAGTTTAACCATACATGCGCAAAGTAACAATGACAAATCAGGAGATGATAACAATTATTGTGTTCAAACCGGAGGAAATGAAATACAAATAGTACACCAAGGAATTGTAATGGTTTTAGATGTGGTACTTGATAATGGTACTACAGTTAAGGTTGATGGAACTTTAATAACGAGGGAAGGAAAGATAACCCTGTTACGAGTAGGGGAGTGTATCAATCAAGATGGTACTATGTAAATAGGAACATAATGTGAGGCTAAAAGTACTTTTGAAAAAATTAACGCCCTAGTCTTTTTTTATCTGCATCGTTGCCATTAACATCTCTTTGCTGAACTTTTACCTTACCAAAATTCCAGGTTAAAGCTGTAACTAGCCTACGCGTATCGTTAGATACATATCGTTGAAATACCTGATTAGGCACATATACATTTGCCCTTGTATTAAGTGTAAAAAATAAATCATTTACCCCAACAGAAAAATTAAGCTTATCGTCGAAAAAAGATTTTTTTATGGCAAAATTTACTGCACCCCTGCTTTTAAAAGAAAACACTCCACCAAGCCAAGGGCTTATATAAACACCACTAACTTCTGCTTTAAAATTTTTAGGTAACCTAATCATATTAGAAACATATCCGTAAAGTTCAGGAGCAGAATTGTTATAGTTTGCGCCATTAACAACCCCATTAAAAATAAAGTAGAACCCTGTAGCATTTAATGATAGAGTCCACCATTTAGTTAAATCTTTTTGCAAAAACATGGATACGCTATAATTTTCAAAAGATTTTAAATTAGCTATTTTACTGATGGTTTGTTTGGTTGTATCATTTTGAGTTTGATAACCTAAGATAAAATTTGTGGTGCGTGAGTATGAAAACGAACCACCAACAATGCCTTTATAATTATGTGATATTTCGTAATTATTAGTGTACGATGGATATAAAAAAGGATTACCTACTCCGTAAGAAAGCAGGTTGCCAAAAAACTGATGATAGGGGTTAAAGTTATTGTAATCAGGACGTTCTATACGACGATTAAAGGATAGCTGAAAACTATGCTTATCGTTTTTATTATATCCAATACTGGTTGTAGGAAATAAATTAAAATACTGTCTGGTATAAGTAATTCCATTAGTTATGCTTAATGTATGTATGTCGGTATTTTCTGCACGCAACCCTGCTTGTAACGAAAACTTTTTAAGTTGCTTTTGCAGGTTTGCATAACCGGCCAGTATTTGTTCTTTATAAGTAAAGGTGTTAGTAAATTCGGGGTTTGTAGTGTATTTTCCTGTGCTATCGTTTTGATTTTGCAAATTGTATGTGCTTTGCATATTTTGAAACGAAGCTTTGGCACCGGCTTCTAAACTAAATGTTTTAGAAAATTTCTTTTCAAAATCTAAACGGGTTAGCAAAGTCTTAAAAGTAAGTGTATTGGTGTTGTTAAAATTATCTTGAGGTAAAGCTACTGCACCGCTACTCGTATTAAAATTGTTTTGATATGTTCCTTTGTATATATCAACAAAAGGGTCGTACAAATCAGCATTAAATTTTAATTTGGTGCCAACTGTATCAAACAAATGTTCAGCATTTAAATTGGTAGTTATAATATTCCACGGATTGGGCATGGTTGATCTAAAATTAAGTTGGTTGTAGCCTAAGCTGTTATCACTAATATTATTGGTGCCAGTACGCACGTGGTTTGTGTTTCCAGGATTATCTTCTATGCGTATACCAATAGTGTTTTTATCATTTATATACCAATCTAACCCGGTATAAATAAATGCCCATATACCACCCTCTTTTTCGCTTGAGTGTTGGTCAAGTATTGTGGTAGCGCCGTTATAGCTTACACTTCTGTATAAATGATTTATATTATTTTGAAACTGATTGTTTATGTTAACCCCACTAAAAAAAGTAAACTTTTTACCTTTATAGTTTAGCGACAGACCACCAATTTGTGTGTCGTAAAAACCTTGTTGATTGCTAAAATTAATGCTGCCGCTAAAACCTACAATTTTTATTTTTTTGGTTACAATATTTATAACTCCTGCATTGCCGGCGGCATCATACTTTACAGGCGGGTTTTTAAGTATCTCTATTTTATCAATCATAGTTGCACTCATGCTTTTTAAGATCCCCATTAATTGATCGCCGGATACTTGCTGAACCCTGTCATCAATTAAAACACGTACACCCGATTTACCCTGAATAGAAATAACACCGTCATTTATGACCACACCGGGCAGACGCATTAGTAAATCGTACACACTATTTCCAATAGCTAAGGGGCTTCCATCTATATTTACTATAATATTTCCGTTTTTAAATTCCATTGGTTTTTTTGTTGCTGTAACAGCTATTTCATTTAAATTTACACCTTCTGCCTGAAGAATTATATTGGGGATTTCAATATCCGAGATACTATCAAAAGGAATTTCACTACTGTACGTAGTTTTATAGCCAACGGTAGAAACTTTAAGGAGATAAGTTCCTTTTTTTATATGCGAAAATTCATAAACTCCTTTATCATCAGTTAAGGCTCCTCTATAAATAGTGCTATCTGCTTTTTTTAATAGAGCTACAGTAACAAATGAAACGGATGTGCCTGTACTATCAACAGTTTTACCTTTTATTGATTGCGAAAATGCCCAATAACTGGTACATAAAAGCAATAAAAGGGCGGCGAATTTTTTTACCACAAATGGGGTTTTAATTAAGTGATTAAATATACCTAGTTATTTCTTTAAAGTTGACTTAATTAATTTGCGAAGAGAAGTTTTTTACTTAAAACATAGTGGCTTTTACGCTATACGACCTTGATGTATCTTTATTACTACTATATTCGGCTACATAGTTATTTTCTGTTTTACTAGGTTTGTCGGTAAAATAAAAAACACCTAATGCTATTAGTACAGATGCAAGCCCTCCCTGATATAGTTTTATTTCTAGGTTAAATAACGTGGTTAAGAATGAAAATAAGTTCCCATTAGTTTTAGCAACGTTTTTTCTATTCATTACTTTTTTTCTGGCTTCGTTAACTAAAGATAGATTGGGGTCTTTTAAATCCAGGTTATCTGATGACATTTGTTTTCGTAAAAACTCATCTAAATTTTTGTTGTTTTCCATGTTGTTTAATTTACGGGATTAAATATTTTTAGTTTATCTTCTAATGTTTTTA
>DATHOW010000078.1:0-2851 GCA_035484495.1 Bacteroidia bacterium
AAAAGATGTACAACGGCTAAGTGCTACATAAACCTGTCCAACTTCAAATGCAGCCCCTAAATCTGCATATACTTTTTCGAATGTAAGCCCTTGACTTTTGTGTACAGTAATTGCCCATGCAAGTCTTAATGGATATTGAGTAAAAGTGCCTACTATTTTTTCTTCTATTGTTTTAGTTTCCTTATTCCATGTATATTTAATATTATTCCATGATGCTTTTTCTACTTGAACTTTGTTTTGATCGGAAAATTCAACGATTATTTTATTTTCAAATAGAGAAGATATTTTACCAATTTTACCATTATAAAATCTTTTAACTTCTCCAGTGTCGTTTTTCAGAAACATGACTTGCGCACCTTCTTTTAAATGCAAATTTCTTTCTGTCGGTAATATGTAACTACCTTGACCATCTTTAGGAAATTCGCCCGTGAGCTCACCATTAAATATTTTAAGTTCACCTTCTAACTCATCCAACTTTGTAATGTTTGTTTGGTCTACCTGTGTATTATGGCTTGCAAGAATTATATAATTTTGAACTTTATTTGTTAAAAATGTAGGATTATACTTATTATTTAGGGTAGTAAGCTCATAATCATTTAATTGGTTAATTCTTACTTTGTTTAATAAATCGATGAAGTCTTGTTCTTTTTGCCTGTATATTTTTTTTAATTCAATATAGATTGGCTTGTTTTCGGCTAATACTTTTGAATTGAAAAAGAAAGGACTGCTATAATAATCTTTTAAAATTTCCCATTCTTCAAATTTTGCTATTGGCGGTAATTGAAATGTATCACCAATTAGAACGATCTGTACCCCACCAAATGGCAGAAATACTTTTCTTCTAAAAACCCTTAAAAGTCTATCTATTAAGTCCAATTGGTCGCATCGAACCATAGAAATCTCATCAATTATTAATAATTCAAGATTTTCAATTATTAATTTTTTTTCCTCATTATAAAGAAATGTATTATAAATTGTCGTTTCATTGACATCACCAAAATCCTTCTTGGTTCTTAATCTTCTATCATTAGGAATAAATGGCCCAAAAGGAATTTGAAAAAAGGAATTTATTGTTTGTCCTCCCGCATTAATAGCAGCAACTCCCGTTGGTGCAACAACAACGGTTTTCTTTTCTGTTATAGAACGTAGATATTTTAGAAAAGTGGTTTTTCCCGTTCCGGCTTTCCCGGTCAAATAAATAAGCTTGTTTGTATGTTTGACAATATCTATCGCATTCGTAAACTCAAGGTTCGTTTCATCTAATTCAATATTTTCTATTACTGTTGGCATGTCATTTAAAAATAATCCTCTAAATTACGTATTGTGCTAACTTAATTGCGATATAAATAATGGTCATTTCTTTAAATTTGGATTGTGGTTCGCAGTATACATTTTAAAATCACCCCCAATCAACCACTCACATAACGCCCAAATCCCCCCTCAAAACAATTATAAAAAAATAATTGATTCACTATTTGGCATTTAATTTTAAATACCTATCTTTGCCGTCCCTTAACGGGGGATAATATGCTTTGAACGAAGCCCTACTGCTTCGATGAGCACAAAAAAATTTAGAAATGTCAGGAATAATTGGTAAAAAAGTAGGTATGACCAGCATATTCGACGAAGCAGGAAAGAACATTCCCTGTACAGTAATCGAAGCTGGCCCTTGTGTAGTAACACAGATAAGGTCTGTTGAAACTGACGGTTATGCAGCAGTTCAGCTTGCATACGGTGAGAAAAAAGACAAGCATACTTCAGCGCCTTTAAAAGGCCATTTTGAAAAAGCCGGCACCACTCCAAAACGCAGGCTCGTTGAATTCAAAACTTTCGAGGACGAAAAAAACTTAGGTGACACTGTCACTGTAGATATTTTTGAGATCGGCGATTTTGTAGATGTGGTGGGTACTTCAAAAGGTAAAGGTTTCCAGGGTGTGGTAAAACGTCACGGGTTTCATGGTGTGGGTATGCAAACCCACGGTCAGCATAACCGTTTGCGTGCACCGGGCTCAATGGGCGGCTCATCATGGCCTTCACGTGTATTTAAAGGTATGCGCATGGCCGGTCAAACAGGGAATACCCGCATAAAAGTTCAGAACTTGCAAGTTGTGAAAGTTTTTGCAGAGCAAAACCTGTTAGTAGTTAAAGGTTCCATACCAGGGGCTAAGGGTTCATTCGTAATAGTGGATAAATAAGATGGAAGTTAACGTATTAAATGTATCAGGTAAAGAAACAGGCGCCAAGGTGCAGCTTTCTGATTCCATATTCGGTATAGAGCCAAACGATCACGCTATTTATCTTGATGTTAAGCAATTTTTAGCTAACCAGCGTCAGGGTACACACAAAGCAAAACAGCGTAATGAAATTGCAGGTTCAACCCGCAAATTATATAAGCAAAAAGGTACAGGCGGTGCCCGTGCAGGTAGTGTAAAATCGCCATTGTTTAATGGTGGTGGCCGTGTATTCGGTCCGCAGCCGCGCGATTACAGTTTCAAATTAAATAAGAAACTGAAATCACTGGCACGTAAGTCAGCCTTATCATACAAAGCACAGGATAACAACATAGTAGTATTGGAAGATTTCAATTTCGACTCTATCAAAACGAAAAACTACGTGCAGTTAACAACAGACCTTAATGTTGGTGATGTGAAAACATTATTGGTATTGGGCGCTGCAAATAACAATGTGTATTTATCAAGCAGAAACCTGAAAAAAACTAAAGTGATCACTGCCGATCAGTTAAACACTTACGATGTGTTAAACGCCGGTAAACTTTTGTTAACCGCAGGTGCGCTAAAAAGTTTGGAGGAAGCATTAGCTAAGTAATATGGAAATTTTAAAGAAACCCTTA
>DATHOW010000079.1:0-12972 GCA_035484495.1 Bacteroidia bacterium
GTATTAGAGGGTAAGTTTTTAGTGAAGGCTGAGTTGTAGTTTTAATTTACTTCATAAAAATAAATTGAAAAACATAGAATTAATAAAAGAGAAGGTTAAATTTCTTCGAAAAAAAGTTTTAGAATACAGGTTATCTGAAGAGGGTAATTATATTAGTACACATGTTAATGCTGTTGAAATAGCAGTCTGTTTAATAGAAATATGCTTAGATTCTAATCCTCCAAGGGCAATTAAAAAGGAAGAAGAATGTTGGTTTAGGGCAGGTTACCATCTTTCATATATCTTTCCAATAGGTGGAGAGTTTGATGAAATATCACAAACTTATGATGCGTTAGTAGATGAGGTTGAAAAAAGCAATTTTTTTCGATAAATAAAAAACAAATTAACCCCTCACTTCAACCACCACACCGTTTTCGCATTTAAGGGTGCGTGCAGGGAAACGGTTATACAGCAACATATCATGCGTAGCAAATAAAACCGATGTACCTGTTTTGCTGATATCAATAAGCAGTTTCATAATCTCGGCAGATGTATCGGGGTCTAAGTTACCTGTAGGCTCATCGGCTAAAATAATTTCGGGTTGGTTTAGTAAAGCACGGGCAACGGCTACACGCTGTTGTTCACCACCTGATATTTCAAAAGGCATTTTGGCTTGCTTACCGGTTAAACCTACTTTTTCTAAAACAGAGTTTATTTGTTTTTTCATTTCTTCCTCGTCTTTCCAACCGGTTGCCATTAAAACAAAACGCAGGTTTTCAAAAATGCTTCTATCGGTTAGTAATTGAAAATCCTGGAAAACAATGCCCAACTTTCTACGTAGAAAAGGAATTTCTTTGCTGGTAATTTTACTTAACTCATGACCTGCCACGGTAGCCGTACCCGATTTTACAGCAATTTCGGCATACAAACATTTTAGTACCGAACTTTTACCACTACCCGTTTTACCAAGCAGATATACGAACTCGCCTTTTGTTACGTTTAAAGATAAATTAGCAATAACAACGCCCGTTGATTGACTGATACTTACATTGTTTAATTCGATAACAGAAGTGGTGCCCATTTAATTTTTTGCTAAGTTACTATTAGTAACATTTTTTAACGCGCCTGTAACACAACTTGTTTAAACACACTCACGTTGATAACTTGAACTGGTATAAATTTTTAAAGACTATCTGCAAGCTAATTTTACCGCACACTACAATGACTTTATTTAAATTAAAACATAGCGTTACAAGGGGCAAGTTTTATGCTTCTTTATTTTTATATCTGTTTGTTTTTTCGCTTTCGGCTCAAAAAACAACCATATATATAGAACCCGATAGAGAATTTAAAATAGGGGCTGAACTTTTTGACAAGAAAAAGTTTGGTGCTGCTATGAAAAGTTTTCAGAACATTATCGAGTCGCATAAAAATAAAAAAGACCTTATTCGTATAGATGCTGAATATTATGCCGCCGCATCATCTATCGAATTATTTAATAAAGATGGCGAGTGGCGCATGCATCGTTTTATTGAACAGCACCCTGAAAGCAATAAAATTAAATGGGCTCATTTTTATTTAGGCAAATCGAGCTTTAGAAAGAAAAAGTATAAAGAGACTATTGAGAATTTAGAGAAAGTTGACATTTATGATTTAAGTAAAGAAGATTTAGCCGAGTTGTATTTTAAACGTGGTTACAGCTACTTACAAGTCAACAATACAGAAAAAGCTAAAAACGATTTATACGAAATTAAAGATGTAGATAACAAGTATGCTAAACCTGCAAACTATTATTACTCGCACATATCCTACACCGAAAAAAATTATGCTGTTGCCCTTGAAGGTTTTACCCGTTTACTGAATGATGAAACTTTTGGTAGCGTTGTGCCTTATTATATAGCACAAATTTATTACCTGCAAGGCAAGTACGATGAGGTTATTAAGGTTGCCCCTGCCCTATTGAATGATAGTCAGTATGTGCAAAAGGCAGGTGAGATAAACAGGATTATTGGAGAATCGTACTACAATAAAAACCTATATAAAGAAGCTATCCCTTATTTATTAAAAGGGTTTACAGGCACAAACCACGATAATTACCAATTAGGTTATGCTTATTATAAAGCAACAGATTATAAAACAGCTACCCCCTACTTTGAAAAAGCTACCGGCAAAAACGATTCATTAGCGCAAAATGCTTTTTACTATTTAGCAGATTGCTACCAAAAACTAAACGATAAACCAAAAGCACGTAGCGCTTACTACTCGGCTTACAGTTTAAATTTTAACCCTGCTATTAAAGAAGATGCTTTGTTTAACTACGCTAAACTTTGTTACGAAACAGGTTTTAGTCCGTATAACGATGCTATCCGATATTTTCAGCAATATATAACCGAGTATCCAAAATCGCCTAATAAAGAAGAGGCTTATACGTATTTAATTAACTGTTTACACTCTACCAAAAACTATGCGGGTGCTATGCGCATTATTGAAAAAATGAATTCGGATGATATACGCATTAAACAAGTATATCAAAAGCTGGTTTATTTTACGGCAGTTAATTTTTATAATAATGGCTCGCCAGATTCTGCCAAAAAATATTTTAACACGGCAATTAGACTTAACACAGATGCTGTTGTGTGTGCACAAAGTAAATATTGGTTAGGTGAACTATCGTACCAAAACAAAGCCTATAATAACGCTATTGAAACCTGGCAGGCATTTCAGTTAATGCAGGGCGCTTTTAGCTTAAAAGAGTACGAAACATCTAACTACAACATTGGTTACGCTTATTTTATGAATAAAAATTATGACGAAGCCAATATAGCTTTCCGTAAATTTTTATTGAGCAAAAACTTACCTGATGCAAACAAAGCAGCCGATGCTAACCTGCGCACAGCAGATTGCTACTTTATGAAAAAAGTATATAATTCAGCTGCCGAGTATTATGAAACTGCTATTGCCTCAAGTAAAAGTGATGTTGATTATGCCATGTACCAAAAAGCCTTATGCGATGGCTTACAAAAAAATTACAAAGAGAAGATTAACGATTTAAATGCTTTGCAACAAAAATATCCTTCATCTAACTATGTAATTGCATCTACTTACGAAACGGCAGAAAGTTACAAAGCCATTAATGATTATGATAATGCTATTACGTATTACGAAACAATAGTAACTAAATATCCGGCATCGCCTTATGTGCAACGCAGTATAAAAACCATTGGCTTTTTATATTACAACCAAAACAAAAATGATAAAGCTTTTGAGTACTTGGATAAAATTGTGAAACAAGACCCAAAATCTGACGAGGCAAAAGATGCGATAGAAATTATTAAGAAAATATATAAAGAGCAAAAGAAACCCGAAGAGATGGAAGCCTATATGCAATCTATTGGTAGTTCGGTTAGTGCTGATGAGTTAGATGAAACCTACTGGCAAAAAGCATCAGACTTATATTATGATAATAAAGATTGTGATGCAGCTATGCCCGAGATGCAAAAGTACATGTCTAAATTTCCGAATGGGAAATATGTAACCGAGGCTAATTTCTGTTTTGCTGAGTGTGCTTATAGTAAAGCTAATTACAATGATGCTTTGGTATCGTATAAATATGTGTTATCTAAACCACGCAGCATTCATACCGAAACTGCTTTGGTAAAAGCATCGTACATTTTATTTAAAGATAAAAACTATGCCGAAGCTTTACCTTTATATACACAGTTAGAAGATTTAGCTGAAACGGCTCAAAATAAACTAACGGCTAAGTTGGGTGCTATGCGTTGTGCTTTTTACACTAAAAACTACGATGCCTGTATAGATGCTTGTAATAAAGTGCTTAACAGCGAAAAAATAACCCAGCAACAAATGGCTGAGGCACATCAACTGAAAGCTAAATCGTTATACGAAACAAACCGTAGAGATGAAGCTGCACTTGATTTCCAATACTTGATTAAGAATGCTAAAAACGAATCGGGTGCTGAGGCTTATTATTATTTGGCTTTAATTCATTTCCAAAAGAAAGAATTGAAAGAAACCGAGAAAACCATAAACACGTTGATTGCTTACAGCTACTCTACCAATGATTGGAATACGAAAGCCATGTTATTAATGAGCGATGTGTATGTGGCTAAAAACGAAACCAACAACGCTGAGGTTATTTTGCAAAGTGTAATTGATAATGCCGATAAGCAAGAGTACACCGATATGGCTAACCAAAAATTACAGGAGATAAAAGATAAACAAAAAGCAGCTGAAGAAGCTAAAAAACAACAAGAGCAACCGGAGATGCAAATTGAGTTTCAGAACAAAGGAAACGATGTGAAGTTGGATGCTCCCGCTCAGATTAAAACACAAACAACAGATTCTTTAAAAACTAACCCTATTCAACCTAAATAAAATGCGTTTTCGTTTACATAGCTATATTTTACTTGCTGCGCTGATAGGTGTGGCAAGTAAAGGTGTTTCGCAAAATCCTTTAGGCGAATTAACTTTTACCAACGAAAGTAATTTTACACCTACCATTAAAGATGCGGCACTTAAACAAAGCGACCAACCCGAAATTATTGATACGGTAAAAAAATTAACTAACGTAACCTACTCTACTCCTGGCATTCCGTTTAAAACTACCTACCAAACTTCGCAAATTGAGCCTGCTAAAATGGTTAACGAGCCATTATCTAAACTATATCAATCTCTGTTAAAAGTTGGCATGGGCAATTATACAATGCCTTTTGTAGATTTCTTTTTAAACAGTTTGCGTAATAAAGATATGGCTTGGGGTGTGCGTTACAATCACTTATCATCATACGCCAGATTTACAGGTTTAGGCAGAACGGATTTCTCTGATGATAATGCTAGCATTTACGGAAAGAAATTTTATAAAAAACATACGCTTAGTGGCGACTTTAATTATAGCCGTAACAGTTTGCATTACTATGGCTTTAACGATTCATTAAAAAATGATAACGGTAATTTATACAAACAGTATTTCCAAACCTTTGAAGGGAAATTGCGTTTGCAAAGTCATTATGGAGATACAGCAAACAAAATTAACCACGATATAAATGTGCGTTACTATAACTACGGCGACCATTACAACACGTATGAAAACAATGTTTTTGGTAGTGCTTTACTAAATGCAAAAGTTAATAAAGAGAATTTTAATGCATTGGTTTCGGCTGATTATTATAGTCTACATTCGGCGCACGATACCGTAAACAACCTGATAGTAAAGCTAAACCCCTACTTTATGGCAGGTGGCGAAAAATGGAAAGGCGATATTGGTGTAGAAGCTGTGCTTGATAATTTTAACACCACAGGTACCAAATACTATTTCTATCCTCGTTTAAATATTTATTACGATGTGTATCAAAGTATCATCATTCCGTATGCAGGTTTAGATGGTGGTTTAACTAAAAACAGTTACCGTAGTTTAACAAGTATCAATCCGTTTATGCTAAGCGACATGCCATCTAAAAGTTACACAAACACCAATAATGCGCTAAGTGCTTTTGGTGGTTTACGCGGTGCTTTGAGCTCTAAATTATCTTATGATGTAAAAGCACTTTATGGTCGTTACAACAACATGGCTTACTTTTTAGCAGATTATAATACAAGACCCGATAATGCTTTTGCTAACCGTTACAAAGTAATTTATATGAACACTAATTACTTAAACATAAACGCACAGGTAAAATATCAGTTTAAAGAAAAACTAAACTTTATAGCTAAAGCAAATTATTACGGTTACAAAATTGTTGATACTACAAATGTTAAACCTTGGCACAAACCTGCTTATGATGTAACCTTATCAGCCAACTACAATTTAAAAAGCAAAATTATTTTAAAGGCTGATGTTTTTGCCATTGGGTCGCAGTGGGCACAACAACAGGTTATTGTAAATAATGCGCCTGTGTTACAAGCTGTTCAATTAAAAGGCATTGTTGATGTAAACATTGGTGCCGAGTATCGTTATACCAAAATGCTTTCGTTTTGGTGCAGCTTTAACAACATTGGTAACTTTCGTTACTACCGTTGGGACAAATATCCTACACAGCGCTTTAACTTTATGGTGGGCTTAAGCTTTACACCGTTTTAGTAAGTAATTTAATTCAAACTTTTTAAGATGAGTAATTCAACCCCTAAAGAAAAAAAATACAGGTGGGTTAAAATTTTTTCATCCGAAGAAGAAATGAAAAACTCCATTGCTTATTTAAAAACAGATTCAATTTCAGCCTTTGGCAAAAAAATTTGTTTGGTACATGGCACTGATGGTTTTTATGCGGTACGCGATAAATGTCCGCATAACGGTTACCCTTTAAGTGCAGGTTATTGTAACGAACAAAATACTATTGTTTGCCCCATACACCGTTATCATTTCGATTTAAAAACAGGTAAAGCCCTAAGCGGCATGGCAACCAAGGTTGAAACCTTTGTTATAAAAGTTTTTTCTGACGGGGTGTTTTTGGGCGAAGAAGAATTTAACTGGTGGCCTTTTTAACAATAGCATACTAAACCAAACAATGCTTATATTTATATCCTCGTAAAAAATATGATTGAACAAATAAAATCGAAACTGCAAACATCTATAGCCCTTAAAACATCTTTACTAAATAATAAAGAGATACTGGCTACCATAGAAAAAATAACCAACGAAATTGTAAACTGTTATAAGCACGATGGCAAAGTACTGTGGTGCGGTAACGGAGGCTCTGCTGCCGATTCGCAACACTTGGCGGCTGAGTTAAGTGGTCGTTATTATTACGATCGTCCGCCCCTGTTTAGTGAAGCCCTTCATGTTAACACCAGTTATATTACTGCCGTGGCTAACGATTATTCGTACGACGAAATTTATGCGCGTTTGGTTAGGGCTATGGGTCGTAAAGGCGATGTGTTGATTGGTTTATCTACCAGCGGAAATTCTGCCAACGTAATTAAAGCTTTAAACGTGGCTAACAAAATTGGTATGGTAACTGTTGGTTTTACCGGCGAAACAGGCGGTAAAATGAAAGATGCCTGCAAATATTTAGTAAACATCCCATCTAAAGATACACCACGCATACAAGAGTGCCACATGCTATTTGGGCACACCATTTGCGAGTTGGTTGAAACTACTTTATTCCCCCAACCATAATGCTTAAAGAAGCCATTATACTTGCCGGAGGTTTTGGCACGCGCCTGCGCGAGGTTGTTGCCGATGTACCTAAGCCAATGGCACCCGTTAACGGCAACCCTTTTTTAGATTATCTGTTACGATACTTAAAGCACTACGGCATCGAACGCGTTGTGTTATCTGTTGGTCATTTATCCGAAAAAATAATTAATCATTACGGCAACAGTTTTAATGGCATAGAAATTGTTTATTCGGTTGAAGCAGAACCTTTAGGCACCGGTGGTGGTATAAGACTTGCAATGGAAAAGTGTAAAGATTATGATGTATTGGTGTTGAACGGAGATTCTTTTTTCAGTATTGATTTGCATTCGTTTTACAATAAATATTCCGACTCGGTAGCTGATGGAGCATTAGCCCTGCGTTATGTAGATGATTGCGCACGCTACGGTACTATTGTTTTAGGCGAGATGGATATTATTAAATCCTTCAACGAAAAATCAGGACATAAAACACCCGGCGTTATTAATGCGGGGGTTTATATTTTGAGTCGTGATATTTATATGGAAGAAACCTATGCCGAAAAAAACTTCTCTATCGAAAAAGATTTTTTTGAAAAGAAACTAAATAAATTAACCCTATACGGGTTTACGTACAATGGCTATTTTATAGACATTGGTATACCCGAAGATTATAAACAAGCCCAACATGACTTTAAAACATTTAAATATTGATAAAACCTGGTCGCTGTTTTTAGACCGCGACGGAGTAATAAACAAACGCCTGGAAGACGATTACGTAAAAGTGCTTTCGGAGTTTGAATTTATTGATGGTGTACCCGAAGCCATAAAACAATTTACCGAAGTGTTTGGTAAAATAATTGTGGTTACTAACCAACAAGGCATTGGTAAAGGTGTTTATACTGAAAATGATTTAAACATTATACACCATTACCTGGTTGATGAAATTGAAAAACACGACGGTAAAATTGATAAAGTTTATTTCTCTCCACACTTAGCTGCCGATAACCACCATTGGCGCAAACCAAATATTGGCATGGCTTTGCAGGCTAAAGAAGATTTTAAAGACATTGATTTTAAAAAATCGGTAATGGTGGGCGACTCTATGAGTGATATGGAATTTGGCCGTAATGCAGGCATGGTAACCGTTTACATAAACCCTGATAAAGTTAGCGACCCTAAAATTGATTATTGTTTTGAAAGCCTTAGCGAAGTAGCTAATGCCTTTTTGCAGAATGCTTAGTTACATCACCAATAAGTTTTGAGTTACCTCATTACTTAAAATGGTTTGTGCTTTGTTATTAATTACAACCGTCATTGATTTATCAAAAGCTTGAATTTCTTTAACCTCAATGCTGTTGTTAATAGTAAGGCCTGTTTTATTAAGAAACTGTAAAAACGCAGTAGAGTGATTACAAACCCCAACCAGCTTATACTTTTTGTTTACACCACCCTGGGCTAAAGGCATGGCTTTTAGCGTTGGCATTTTACCGTTTTTATCGGGAATGGGGTCGCCATGCGGGTCGAATTGTGGCGAGCCTAAAAATTTATCCAGCTGCTCCAACAACTTTTCGCTTTGTATATGTTCTAATTGTTCGGCAACCTCGTGTACTTCGTCCCAGGCAAAATCAAGTTTTTCGTATAAAAAGGTTTCCCACAGGCGGTGTTTGCGTATAATTTTTAAAGCACTTTTTTTACCCGATGCAGTAACGGTTATTTTACCATACTTTTCGTAATCAATCAGCTTTTTTTCTTTCAGCCTTTTAAGCATATCGTTTGCAGTAGCTGTTTTAACGCCTAAGTGAGTTGCTAGCTCGCTTGTGCCGGCTTCTTCGTTAGGGTCATCCTGCGTTAAGCGGTATAGGGCTTTTAAATAGTTTTCTTCGGTAAACGATAACATGGCACTAATTTAATAATTAAATATTTAAGCATAGATTTGGATAATAATCAAATGAAGGAAAAAAATCTTTTACTTATTAGAACATGGCTATATGCCCTATTAGCTGTATTTTTTTTAAGCACACCTTTGTGGCTTAAGGTTGATGAAGGTGGACTCGGTTATCCATTTGCTTATTTAATGGCTGCTGTACTTGCTTATTTTGCATACAGATGTTTTAAGCAAATAAAAACAACCAAGAATGAAGAAATGGCTTATGCCCCACCTGCAAATGCTACCACAAAACAACAAATAACTTTTTATAAACGATATATGCTTATTGGCTTAGCTGCCTATACTATACTAACCATAATAATTGTACCCGATTTGAATGATTTAGAATCTCATAGTGTAGATAGCGTACACCTTTGGGCACCTGTATCGTTTTTATATAAGCAATTTGGTTATTGGCCTGCCGTACTCTTTGTTCCTGTTTTGGGGCTTATAATAACACTGTTATTTCTTCGAAAAATTAAGCAAGTAAAAGCTTTAAACGAGTAAAACAAACTCACTCCCCAATAAACAAAACTGGTACAGTGGTACACTTTGCCTATACAAATTGTACCACTATACCAGTTTAGCTCCATTAATTATTGTAGGCTCGCCAACATTTATCTTCGCCTTGTGTAATTAGTTCGTGCATTTTCATTTCTTTAAAAAAAGCTTTAGCTATATTAATTGATTTGCCTGTATGTATCATTATCTCTTCTATAGCGTCGTGATAATTATAAAATTTTTCTTCGGCAAAAACTTCGTGGCACAAGTCATATAACCTTTCTATTTTCTCCTCGGCAATTAGGCTACCTACATCACAACCCACATGGTAACCTTTATTTTTATCGTACATAAATTGTATGTTTGGTATATCGTCTTTGCCTGCCATGCGCAGCAGCTTGGGCTCTATAAACGAAATATCGCCATCGTTTTTTATAGTAAGTAAACTTTCGCACTTACGCTGGCAATGGCTGCCCAAATGCCCACGCTCTTTATTAGTACCTGGGTTGGTGTGCATTACTACAACAATGGGTGTGCGGTATTTTATAGCCAGTTTCTCAAAATATTTTACAATAGCGGTACTTTGTTCCACATCATTTACATCGTTTATAAAATCGGCAATGCCATCAATTACTATTAAATGTATGCCTTTATATCTCTCTAAAGCTCCTTCGCAAATATCGCTAGTTACTTGCATGTATTTGGCACGCTCTAACTGGCGTATATTATACGATAAAAAATAATCGCAATCATCCTCTATGTTAGCACGCCTTAAAATTGACATAAAATTAGCATGGTGTGTGTGCCTTGCCTGTTCGGTATCAATGTGTATAACCGCTTTTTTATCGGCATTGGCTTGTATGTTTACATATTTAAGTCCATCTATAACACCATCTACACTAATAGCCCCTGCTAGTAATATACTTGCAAAAGCACTTTTGCCACTTTTGCTGGCACCGCTAATAATGGTTAGGTTACCCTCGGTGCTTATAATTTCATCATTAATGGTTATAACGGGCACAGGCGTATCAATTTGTGTGTTTTCGGTTATGCGGTACTTCTCTAAAAATTGGTCAAGCAGTAGTTCTTTCTGCAGGCGAGCTACTTCATCTTCTATGTCCTTAAAAGTGATGTTGGGGTTGTTTAATTTGGGTACGTTTTTCATGTTTTATATATTTTTTGTAAAAGTACAAAATGTATGTATTAGTACAACTTTTGGAATGAACTATTACTTTTGAGGGTACAGTTTTAAATAATAAGATGGGTTATAATCTTTATTTAACTGGTACAGTGGTACAGTTTCTATAGGAAACTGTACCACTGTACCAGTTAAAGTAAAAACCACTAAATTAGCCCTATGGCTTTTAACGAAAAATTAGCAGATAGAATTAGAGAAGCTTTGGTTAATGTACCCAAGGTAGAAGAAAAACACATGTTTGGCGGTGTGTGTTTTATGGTTAATGGTAAAATGTGTGTAGGCGTTGTAAAAGATGAAATGATGTGCCGCATTGACCCAACGATGGATGCCATTGTGTTAGAAAAAAATGGTTGCCGCCCAATGGATTTTACAAAGCGCCCGATGAAAGGCTACGTGTATGTTAGCGACCCTGCCATGAAATCGAAAAAAGATTTTGAGTATTGGATAAACCTTTGCCTCGATTTTAATGATAAGGCAAAAGCCGCCCCTAAAAAAAAGAAAAAACAATAATATGGTAGATGTTTTAACCGAAATTGAAATTAAAGCGCCACTAAGCAAAGTAGCCGAATACGCCAGTAACCCCGATAACGCACCCGAGTGGTACGTTAACATAAAATCGGCTGAGTGGAAAACGCCAAAGCCTTTAACCATTGGCAGCAAAGTAGCTTTTGTAGCGCATTTTTTAGGCAAAAAACTGGCTTACACCTATGAGTTTGTTGAGTTAGTGCCCAACCAAAAATTGGTTATGCGCACGGCTGAGGGTCCTTTTCCGATGGAAACAACTTATACGTGGGAAACAGTTAATAACAACACCCGCATGACTTTGCGCAATAAAGGAAACCCTACAGGGTTTTCAAAATTGTTTGCACCCCTAATGGCAAGCATGATGAAAAAAGCCAACCAAAAAGATTTAAAAAAAATTAAGGAGATACTGGAAAGTAAGTAGTAAAGGCTTTGTAAGGATAAACTTCCCCCCCTTATCATTTCGAAGGAGGAACGACTGAGATATCTGCAAGGTTTTATTTGAAAAGATTTAACTTATCATGTAGTACAATTAATAAAATCAAAATAGCTACTACGCCAATCCAAATATTTACTAATTCAGAAGTTATAATATCAATGCCCTCTTTTTGAACTTTTTCAGGACGATATATATCCATGAATTTTTTTCGACAACCACCAAAAAGCCATCTTACAAACGCTCCAACAAATCCAAATAATAATGACCCTATGCCCATTTATTTATTAAAGGTAAAAATAATATTTTGGAATCATCTTTATTTAAATACAAATAGATTTCTCCCTGCGGTCAAATGACAACAAGTTAACTAACAGGCTCCCACAGTTGTATTTTGTTGTTTTCGGGGTCTAAAATGTGTATAAACTTGCCGTAGTCAGATGCATCAATTTCATCGCAAATAGTAACGCCTGCTTTTTTTAGCTCTTCTACCAATGCTTCTAAATTCTCAACACGGTAGTTAATCATAAACTCTTTGGTTGATGGTTCAAAGTACTTGGTATCTTGTTTAAAAGTGCTCCAGGCTAACGAACCTTTTTTATCAGGATTATCAATATCCCTAAACTCAAATTTAACGCCCCACTGGCTAACCGGAAGCCCTAAGTTTTTACCATACCAGTTTTTCATTTCTTCGGGGTTTTGGCATTTAAAAAATATACCGCCTATACCTGTTACTTTTTTCATTTTTATGTTTTTTTGAATTGTTTATCGCTTATGTCAAATATAAAAAAATATTTTTTACGGATAACCTAGCCCCTCTTGTCATTTCGAAGGAAGAATGACTGAGAAATCCGTTTCAGAAACAGATTTATCCCTACGGTCGAAATGACAACGAGGTGAAAACAAAAAAGCCTTACATCTCTGCAAGGCTTTTTGTATATAATTAAGCGCTTATTTATTCAGCACTTGGTGTTTCTGTTTCGGTAGTGTCAGTTTCTGCTGTAGGTGTTGTATCAGTTCCATTAGTTGGTGCTATGTCGCCTTCTGCTCCTTCTATGGTTTCATCAACTTCATCTTCGTGGTCAACTTTGGTTACCGCTGCAATTTCATCCGACTCGTCAATGTTAATTAAACGAACACCTTGCGTTGCACGCCCCATAACACGTAATGCGCTAACTGCCATACGTATGGTTATACCCTCTTTGGTTATAATCATTAAGTCGTTGGCATCGGTAACGGTTTTAATGGCAATTAGGTTTCCGGTTTTTTCGGTTACGT
>DATHOW010000080.1:0-2277 GCA_035484495.1 Bacteroidia bacterium
TAAAAAATATAACCGACAGAGCCGACCCCACAATGCCCAATATGCTGATATACCCCAAACTTGACATG
This sequence comes from Bacteroidia bacterium, assembly GCA_035484495.1. Taxonomy (GTDB): domain Bacteria; phylum Bacteroidota; class Bacteroidia; order B-17B0; family Aurantibacillaceae; genus PALSA-968. Next base: position 69 of record DATHOW010000080.1, read on the forward strand.
GCATTTGGGTTGGTTTGCATAACCTGGGTAAAATTGGTGCTAAAAAGGTAAACCAACGCCACCGGACCAATAAAAGCAAATGACCATGCCGTTGCGGCAATAGAGTTTAAATCGTTTAAAAAGTGCTTAATGCAGTTAACGCTTATGGCATAGCAAAGGGTAGCCAGTATCACTAAAAAGGCATAAAAAAGACCACTTTCTTGTGGGTTTTTATCGCCCGATAGTAAAAGCAAAGCCCCAATAAAAGCTATTAAAATACCCACTATTTGCAGGGGGGTAGATTTGTTTCTGAAGGCAACCCATCCTAAAATAACTGTAAATAAAGGTGTAAGGGCGTTTAACATGCCTGCTAAACTGCTGCTAATGCCTGTTTCGGCCTTGGTAAATAAAAATGCCGGTATTAAATTACCGAAAACGCCTGCCAGCACTAAGCCTAGCCAGTATTTTTTAAGGTTTATTTTATAATGTTTTAATAAAAAAGGGATAAGAAAAACAGATGCTATGCTTATACGCAAAGCTGCTACTTGGCTACTGCTAAAAGCCTCAAGACCTCGTTTCATTAAAATAAACGAACTGCCCCACACCAAAGCCAGTAAAAATAAAATTATCCATTTGGTGTTTTTAGCCAGCATAGTTTTTTTGTGTGCAAATGTACATTTTAAGTGGTACACTGGTACAGTGGTACGGTTTACTATAGTAAACTGTACCACTGTACCACTGTACCAGTGTACCACTTAGTTTATTGTTAAAATGTTGTCCAAGTCCAAAGAGGGGGTAGGTAAATTGGACTGGACACCAGATTTGCCTGAGCAAAAGTGCAAGTCAAAGTCTTCTAAATATTAGTAATAAACATTTTATCTACATAGTCTCTTTAAACCCGTCAAACAAGTAACTTCGCTCAATTTTTTAACTATGGCTAAAGATAACTCTATAAAATCCGTTTTAATTATTGGTTCTGGTCCCATTGTTATTGGGCAAGCTTGCGAATTTGACTATTCAGGCTCTCAATCTGCTAAAAGTCTTCGCGAGGAGGGTATCGAGGTTACGCTTATAAACAGCAACCCCGCTACTATTATGACTGATAAGGTTACAGCCGACCATATTTATTTACTGCCTTTAGAAGTAAAATCTATAATTAAAATATTAGAAGAACGTAAAATAGATGCTGTGCTGCCCACTATGGGCGGACAAACAGCCCTTAACCTGGCAATGAAATGCGAAGACATGGGCGTTTGGAAAAAGTACAATGTGCGCATGATTGGTGTAGATACACAAGCCATTAAAGTTACTGAAGACCGCGATTTGTTTCGCATTCGCATGAACGAAATTGATGTACCAATGGCTCCTTCTAAAATTGCAAAATCGTTTTTAGAAGGTAAATCGGTAGCACAAGAGTTTGGCTTTCCTTTGGTTATTCGTCCTTCGTTTACTCTTGGGGGCAGCGGTGGTAGCGTGGTATATAATAAAGAAGATTTTGACAACTTGCTTAACCGTGGTTTACAAACATCGCCAATACACGAGGTGTTGATTGATAAAGCCGTTTTAGGCTGGAAGGAATATGAGTTAGAATTACTACGCGATAAAAACGATAACGTAGCCATTATATGTTCTATTGAAAATTTTGACCCGATGGGTGTGCACACAGGCGATAGCATTACGGTTGCACCTGCACAAACGTTAAGCGATAGCGTGTATCAAAAAATGCGCAGCATGGCAATAAAAATGATGCGCAGCATTGGTAACTTCTCGGGTGGTTGCAACGTACAGTTTGCCGTTAGTGATGATGCCAAAGAAGACATTATTGCTATTGAAATTAACCCGCGTGTATCTCGTTCATCGGCCTTGGCAAGTAAAGCCACAGGTTACCCTATTGCTCGTATTGCAAGTAAATTGGCTATTGGCTACACGTTAGATGAATTACAAAATCAAATTACAAAATCAACTTCAGCTTATTTTGAGCCTACTTTAGATTATGTTATTGTAAAAATTCCTCGTTGGAACTTTGATAAATTTAAAGGTTGTAACCGCGAACTTGGTTTCCAAATGAAATCGGTTGGTGAGGTTATGGCTATTGGTCGTTCGTTTCAGGAGGCTCTGCAAAAAGCTTGTCAGAGTTTAGAAATTAAACGTAACGGTTTAGGTGCAGACGGTAGAGAGATTATTGACCAGGCAGAATTACTGCAAGCCTTAGAGCGCCCAAGCTGGAACA
>DATHOW010000081.1:0-7880 GCA_035484495.1 Bacteroidia bacterium
GCATGTCGCAGGTGTGTTCGGTAAATTTTGAAAACAATATTAAGGTTGGCACTAAAGTAAAAAAAGGCGATATGATGGGTTATTTTTTATTTGGCGGCTCAGATTTTATGATGGTGTTTCAGCAAAAAGCAGGCTTTGTAATGGATGTTGCTAAAGATGATAAAAACAGTTACCACAAGCTGCTGATGGGCGAGCGTTATGGTAAAGTTGAAATGAACAGCCTACCCAAAGACTCTAAATAGTAGCTAGAGCGAAACCTATAAGTCCAACAATCATAATAAACCAAAGAAAACGACCTATTTTAATGTAGGCTAGCCTTGTATGGGTTTGATTGAATTTGTAAATGTAGATGAGTAACAAAATATCGACTACAGAAAAAGTACTAATTAGGTAGGTGTATTTGCACATTAAAAACAAAGAAAATAGAATGATGAGTACGAGAAAGGCAAGCACTACTTGTTTTGCTTTTTTAATGCCTATAACAATGGGTAGCGTTTTACAGCCTCCGGCTCGGTCACCTTCAATATCGGAAATATCGAGGCTTAACTCACGAGGAATAATGATGAAAAAAGAAAATGCCGCGTAGAGGTAAATAAGGATTGTAATTTTTGGATTGTTGAGCATAGCAATACAATTTTTAGCAAAAAGTAAAATAACCAAGGGAATAAACGAAGCTAAAAGTGCTACGGTAACATTGCCAAACAGCGGCGATTTTTTTAAATACAAACTATAGAGGATAGACAACATATAAACGGCAATAGAAATGTACACCCATTGTGTAAAAAGGTACATGCTTATGTAAGCCGATAGCAATAGGATTAAAATAGTGGTAGCTACAAATAATTTTTTGGCGGCACCTAAGGAAATAACACGACCAACAATGTGCGTGTGTGGTTTGTTTATTTTATCAATATGCCTATCCATAATATCATTAAAAATGCAGCCTGCAGCTATTAGTAATTGAACGCAAACACACAATATAGAAAAATTGATGGCAGATAAATTACAGGAAAGTCCGTTTGCTTGCACGCAATAAGTAATAACAAGGTACAGCATTACAAAAGGGATGATGGCTACAAGTTCGTGAAACCAACGAATTAGTTTGAGAAAACCTTTTATAGTATCTACCATATAAAAAACAAAATGCTAACGTATTTTAAATTTAAGCAGAAAATTTTTAGTAAGCAGAAATATATTGATGAGTGTTGTGTGTTTGGTGTTAGCGTAATTTTTTTGAAGATCGCCAAGCAGCACCCAATGTTCTTTGCCCTGGTGCTTGGTAGTACCTACAATGGTTAAACCCAAGCGAATGTATTTGGTAAGCAGTTTTTCTAATTTTTGTTTACGTGCCATGGCAATAAACTTGCAGTTTTTATTGTAGATAAAAAGCTGCAAGTAAAACAACAGGTGTATGTAGTTACGATGTTGACGATAAATTTTATTATGGTTGTTAGCAGACATTCTATCTACTAAAAAAATTTGGTTATGGGCAAACTTATCAAGATTTAAAACGGGTGGTTTGTCTTCTTCACCTTTTATGTATTTGGCAATAAGGGCTTTGTCAAAATAATAACGGGCAGTAAGCAGGGGCGTATTTGTTTTTTTATGATAAACAACGATTAAAAAATAATCCGATTGCATATCGGTATCGTTAAAAAAAGCTTCAGTGGTTTTTATGAGCGTGTTTTTATAGGCAGCTTTGCGTAAAAAAGATTCGTGCAAAATAAGGTTTTGAAGCAATGGATTGTCAGTAATTGGTTTCCGTTGTATGGTATCATCAGCAGTTAAAATTGGTTTTTGCAGGTGTATAGTTTTTGTTTTTATGTTTAAAATAAATTTATACTTAACATATATAACTACATACGCCAAAGCAACTAAAAACGCTATTAATGCTATAAGTAAGACGGCTGTTTTAAAAAAAATAAGCATAATTTACTTACCCTATAGTATAGGGTTTACTTTCAATTACGTTGTTTTGGTTATCAGTAAGTACAAGGGTAGGCTTAAAGGTGTCGGCCTCGGTTTCGTTTATATGGGCAAAGGCTAAAATATGAATAGTATCGCCTTTTTGGAAAAACTTGGAAGCCGCACCATTGATTGATACAAAACCTTGTTTCTTGTTTTTAACCGCATAGGTTATAATGCGGTTACCATTTGTACGGTTATTTACATGCACCAATTCAAACTGTTTTATGCCTGATGCTTTTAATAATTCATCGGGCAGGGATATGCTGCCCGGGTAATTGATATTACTTTCGGAAACGACAACTTGCTGAATTTTTGCTTTTAAAATTTGTAACATCATAAGGCTTATACTTGTTTTTGCTTTTTTTTCAAAGATAATCAATTAGCTAATAGTTATAGGTTTGTTGTTTGCGTTAGCCATTATAAAATAAAATACACCAGCGGTAAGCTACAAAAAGTTGTTTGTTGTAAATTTGGGACATGCAATTACCTGTTTCAGAAAATTTACGCATTGCTTTTTCGTCTATTCGTGCTAATGCATTGCGTACTATTTTAACCGCGCTAATTATTGCTATTGGTATTTGGGCATTGGTTGGTATTTTAACGGCTATTGATGCGTTGAAATTTTCTATCAGCAGTAATTTTGCAGGCATGGGCTCTAACACCTTTACGATTAGAAACCGTGGCATGAATGTGCGCATTGGCAACGATGGTAAAAAACCAAAAGTTTATACTAACATAACTTATTTTGAGGCTAAGGAGTTTAGAGATAGGTTTAAGTTTCCGGCAACGGTGAGCATTTCTACGCTGGCTACATTTACGGGTAAGCTGCAATATTTATCTACCAAATCAAACCCAAACATACAGGTGTTTGGCATAGATGATAATTACTTAACCACATCAGGTTACGAACTGGAGCAAGGCAGAAATTTTTCGTCGTTTGAGATTTTAAATGGCTCAGCATCGGTTATACTGGGCAGTGAATTATTGACCACGGTAATGAAGTCGGAGAAAAATCCGATAGGCAAAGAGATTCGCATTGGCAGCGCCAAATATACTATTGTAGGTGTTTTAAAAAGTAAAGGCACGGGCATGGGTTTTGGTGGCGATAAAATTTGTTTGTTGCCCATACAAAATGCACGTAGCACTTTCCCAAAACAGGACGCTACGTTTACTATTAATGTGTACGCTGCTACCCCATCGTTAATGGAAGCTGCTATTGCAGAAGCCACCGGTTTGTTTAGACAAATACGAAAAGTGCAAATTACGGATGAAGCTAATTTTGAAATTACAAAATCAGATTCGTTAGCCAATATGCTAATAGATAATATGCAAAAGGTTACTGTTGGTTCTACGCTTATTGGCATTATAACTTTATTGGGTGCTGCCATTGGGCTGATGAACATTATGCTGGTATCGGTTACGGAGCGCACGCGCGAAATTGGTATACGCAAATCATTAGGGGCAACAGCACAACTTATACGCAATCAGTTTTTAATGGAGGCCGTTGTTATTTGTTTAATTGGCGGAACGCTTGGTATAATTTTAGGTGTTGGCTTGGGCAATTTACTTTCGTTTCAGTTAGGCATTGGTTTTTATATGCCGTGGAAATGGGTTATATCTGCCTCTTTTTTATGTGTGCTGGTTGGTTTATTATCAGGCATTATACCCGCCAGCCGTGCCGCCAAATTAGACCCCATAGAGAGTTTACGATACGAGTAAATTTATTTAAAAAGTAGCTAGTTTTTTGTGTTTTATATGGTTGAGTAATTTTTTATTAGTTGATATTTAAAAAGCCTTTTGGGAAATCAAGAGGCTTTTTTTGTTTAGGCAAATTTTATAGCTTTGATACATGAGAAGGCTTTTGCTTGCTATACTTTTTTTTACTTGTTACTTTTTTAGCTTTACGCAAAACATAGATTCGCTTTGGAAAGTTTATACCAACAAAACCGAAGCTGATACCAACCGATTAAAAGCCATAGATGCTATTGCTTGGAGTTTACGCGGCAACAAGCCCGATACAGCTATTATTTTAGCCAATGAGGAACTGGCACTGGCTAACAAGACATCACCTAAAAAAAGTGTGTGGTGGGCAGCAAATGCCTATAATATAATGGGGACTGCGTTTATGAACATGGGCAATTATCCAAAAGCTTTAGAAACCTATTTGCTATCGTTAAAAAAATGTGAGGAGATAAATGATAAACAAGGCATTGCAAATTATTATGGCAATGTGGGCATTGTATATCAAAACCAATCGAACTACCCAAAGGCTTTAGAGTGTTTTTTAAAACAACTTAAAATTTGCGAAGAGATTAAGAATAAAAAAGGTATAGGAAATTGTTATAACAACATTGGCATTGTTTACAACAACCAATCTAACTACAGTCATGCACTAGCGTATTATGTAAAAGCGCTGAAAATAAAAGAAGAGCTTGGCGATAAAAAAGGCGTGGGAGCCAGCTACAATAATATTGGACTTGTTTATGAGGGACAACTTAATTACCCAAAGGCTTTAGCATTTTATTTTAAATCGTTAAAAATAAACGAGGAGACTAGCAATAAACGAGGCATATCGCTTTCTTACAATAACATTGGTGGCATTTATCAAATGCAACTGGATTATACAAAGGCGCTGGATTATTTTTTAAAATCTTTAAAGCTGCGCCGAGAAATTGGCAACAAACAAACGATGGGTATATCGTATGTTAACATTGCCGGGGTGTATAATAAATTAGCGAATTATAAACTGGCTATACTATACTGCGATTCGGCTTTGGCTTTGAGTAAAAAAACCGGCGACATTGACGGCGAACGACAAGTTTATGCAAACCTAGCCGAAGCTTATGCCAAAACAAACCGCTATAAAGAAGCCTATGAAAACAATGTAAAGTTTAAAGCTTTAACGGATAGTATTTTTAATATTGATAATAGCAAACAACTAGGCGATATGAAAACGCAGTTTGAGGTGGAGAAAAAAGAAGCCGAATTAAAAATAAAATCAGATGCTGAGCAAGAAAAATTAAAAGCACTTGCTTATGAGGAAAAGAAAAGGCAACAGGTTATTATAGCATCGGTAGTGAGTGTGTTATTGGTTGTACTTATGTTTTCGTTGTTTTTATACAAGCGTTTTAAAATAACGCAGCGTCAAAAAATAATTATTGAAAAACAAAAAGTAATGGTAGATAAAGCGTATGAAGAATTACACGAAAAAAATAAAGAAGTAATGGATAGCATACATTATGCTAAGCGAATACAAACTGCTTTAATTACATCAGAAAAGTATTTTGAAAATGCTTTAGAAAGGCTTATAAAAAAAGATTACTAAATTTTATTGGCGTTTTACTATTTACCTCCATTAGTTCGTAAATCGTTTTGGCAATTAGCATCTAAATCGGGTGGCGAGCTGCCTAACAGGTTTTTAACCACATCACTAGTTTCAACAGCGTAGTACATAAGGCAGGCTGTGTTGTTACAATGTTTGCCGTTTGCCACATCTTGATGGGCATTTAGCATGGCCGTGCCATTGTTAACTAAACCAAGCACGTGTCCAAATTCGTGTTCAACTACTGTGGTTTCTAACAAACTGCGACTTGGTTGTGTTAAGCCGCCTGAAAATTGTGCAATGGTGCTTTCGAACATTACTATGGAGGAGCTTTGGTAATTAATGCCAAGCACTTTGCCTTGCGAAGATACGGTGCCTGTATATTCTTTATCGAGATATAAAATGTAGGCTGTTATGGTAGAGCCGCTTGTAATCATTTTACGATTGGCAAGCTCTATATCCTGCACTTGACTTAAATTATAACTAGCCCCCATATTGGGTGCAGGAATTTCTTTTTTGGTAATGCTTATGCCGTTAGGTTTATTGATGCGCGCAGTAAGAAAAGAAACCAGGTTATTCAGGCTCTCGTCAGTTGGTGCAAAACCGGTAACATAATCTACCTCTATTACTAAATTACTGTACTTGCCCGAAGAAAGAAAATTAAACGGGGTTACTTTATTATCGACCGACTGAGGCGTTTTTTTGCAAGATAAATTTGCAGCTGCCGTAATAAGTAATAAGCTGATTATGACGATTGATTTTTTCATGTTGGTTGTTTTTAATTTGTTACCCCTAATTTTTCAGTAATGATGGCTTCGGCAATGCCGTTGCACTCAAACATTGTTTTTTTATCTTTTTTAATAAACTCATAAGCGCCTGCTAAAATGGTTAACGCACAGGTTTTCATGTTTTGTATTTGCGACACTACAATTACTTTACAAGTTAAAACTTTTTCGTTAATAAAATCAATTATATGCGTAGCGTTACAGTCATCGCTTAAAAAATAATCGGTAAATAAAATATCCACGCTGTTATCGAGGTTGTTTAAACAATCTTTAACGCTGGTAAAAGAAAATATATCAACTGTAAAACCTTTTAGTAAGCCTGTTTTTTTAAGGCTTTCGCTTAAAAAACGAGTTAAAATTTTGTTGTAAAAATCGTTATCATCTAATATAACAATTTTAAAATTTGGTATAGCCTGCGTTTCCATTTGGTCCTCCTTTTTTAGTTGCTGTACTTTAAAATTACAAAAGCAATAGAGGTGTTTAAAGGGGTTTTCGGTAATTAGGGGGAAATTATAGCCAACAACCAAAAAATTATAGCCAATAATTTTGAGGTTACTTGCACGCAAAAAAAATGTGTTTTTTATTTACAATAATTGCTTAGTGCATCGCTTGCTTGCGATATACCAAGATTTTGTGCTTGCTGCCAATCGGCACAGGCTGCAGTTTTGTTACCCACACTATATTCGGCACTGCCTCGGTTTAAATAGGCTTTTGCATATTTAGCATCGTGTTTAATGGCCAAGTTAAAATCTTCGATGGCTGCCTGATAATTTTTTAAATTGTATTGGGCATCTCCCCTACCAAAATAAAAACCTGCATTAGGGCTTATACTTATGGCTGCCGTATAATCTTTAATGGCACCTTGGTAATCGCCTATTTTTTCTTCGGTTAATGCTTTTTTGCCATAGGTGCTTGCATTGGTTACGGTTTCAAAAACATCAAACATATCACCCCTGTTGGCCATGTTGTTTCTTGCCAGGTTACCATTTACTAATGCCGCAGCATTTTTAGGATTTAACTCAAGGGCTTTATCATAATCACTTACAGCACCTTTATAATCGCCCATTCGGCTTTTAGTATTGCCTCTATTAAAATATAGGCTTGCACCGTTAGGATTTATATCAAGTGCCTTATCAAAATCATCAAGCGCACTTTGATAATCAGCCATTCGGCTTTCAGCAATGGCTCTGTTACAATATGCGCTGGCACTTGTAGGGTTTAAGGTTAGTGCTTTGGTAAATTGTTCTTTAGCCGCTTTATACTTTTGAGCTCTTAATTTAGAAGCTCCGGTGTTAAAACATTCCTCAAATGTTTGGGCATAAAAACTAAAACTTACTAAGGTGCTTAGTAGTAAAATATATTTTTTCATAGCAGTAAAAACTTAGATTAAAGTTAAGTTTTTTGCTACTTACAATTTTAAACAAGCTGTTGTTTTTTGCTTTATTTAACACAAGCTTTGTTAAATTATAAGCAAGGGTGTAATTATGTTTTTTGCTTTTTCTTTTTAGCAGCCGGAAACAACACGTTGTTTAATATTAAACGATAACCCGCTGAATTTGGATGCAGACTTAAATCGGTTGGTGGGTCTTCAACACGGTGCTGATAATCCTCAGGGTCGTGACCGCCGTAAAAAGTCCAAGTGCCTTTACCAAACTCCCCATGAATGTAACGAGCCTCGTTAGCGGCTTTGCTTTCGCCCATTATCAACACATTTTTCTTTACATAGTTTCTATCAAAGGCAACAGTTTGTCCCCAAAAACCTTTTATTAATTGCTCATGATTTTGACAAAGCATTGATGGAACGG
>DATHOW010000082.1:0-8806 GCA_035484495.1 Bacteroidia bacterium
GAATTTAAAATTAGAATATGCCGCGGCAAATAACTCTTTTTATATAGTTAGAGATAATCAATTAATTACTTGTAAGGCAGATAAAATGCCGGTTGGTAAATCGCCAAGAGATACAGAGCCTTTTACGCTACGTGCAGTTGATTTACAAAAAGGAGATACAATTTATATGTTAACCGATGGCTTACCAGATCAATTTGGCGGACCCAAAGGCAAAAAATATAAATACAAGCAATTAGAAGATTTATTGATTGTCAATAATGAAAAACCATTAGCAGAGCAGAAAGAGATTTTAAGTGCTTCTTTTAATAATTGGAAAGGAAATTTAGAACAGGTAGATGATGTGTTACTTATTGGAATTAAAATATAAACTATGCAAACCTTTTGGAAAAATAATATAGCCCCTAAAGCACCCTACTATGCGGTAATTTTTATTTCAGAAAAAAATGAAAACGTAGAAGGCTATGAAGAAATGAATGAGCAAACCATGAACACAGCTCTTTCATTAAAAGGATGTTTAGGTTATAGTAGTGTGCCGGGCAACTTTATTTCTTATTGGGATAATATGAATAGCATTAATGAATGGCGTAACCACTCATTGCATAAACAGGCTAAGGAGAAAGGTGTGAAGCAATGGTACAAATATTATCATAGTCTTATTTGTGAGGTAAAGCATTCGCATGAATTTTTTGCGAATGGTTTTAAATAAAAAGCATTAATTTTATAACATGAGTGATGTAACACGTGTGGCAAGCATTTTAAATCCTGAAAAATGGATTGATAATTATGCCGATTATTTATACTCGTTTGCTTATAATCGTGTAAGTGATACAGAAACTGCTAGAGATTTGGTACAAGAAACCTTTCTTTCTGCACTTAAAGCAAGGGATGGTTTTAAAGCTGAGGCATCTGAAAAAACGTGGCTTGTATCTATCTTAAAAAGAAAGATAATTGATTTATACAGAAAGAATGCTGCACATCCGCAACAATCGTTTGAAGAGAGTGAACAATATAAAGTAGCCTATAGCCACTATTTTAGTGATGAAGGCTTTATTAAAGGAGAATGGAATAAACCTAACGGACCAAAACCGTGGAATGTTTCGAAAAAGAATTCAATAGAGCAAAAAGAGTTTAAACAGATATTATCTAAATGCCTAAACAAGCTCCCAAAAGTGTGGGCATCAGTTTTTGCATTAAAATATTTAGAAGAAGAGGAGAGCGAAACTATTTGTAAGAAATTAGATATAACATCGTCTAACTACTGGGTAATTGTACATAGGGCAAAATTGCAAATGCGTGAGTGCCTCGAAAAGAATTGGATAAAAGCATGACTTCGGAAGAAAAAAATATCGCATATTTTTCTAAAAACTTTGGTTGGAACCTCTGTTGCAAGCAGGCTACCTATCTTTTGTTAAAACGGGAGGAGAAAAAGTTATCTTTTAAGGAAGAGTATGCTTTAAAATTTCACATGCGTATATGTAAACTTTGTAGGGCTTTTAAGATACAATCAGAAATAATGAATGAGGCAATTAACAAAAACTTAAATCAAGTGGTTTTAATGCCTCAAAAGGAAAAGGATAATTTAAAGGCATTGATAAACAGTAACTTAGATAATATCTAACCTTTTTTTAACCATAAGTGTAAGGAAACAAAATCTCTATCGTCTATATTTACGTAAGTATTATCAAATTTAAAAACAAACCCTAAAAACCAATAAAATGAAAAACAAAAAAACAATCATCGCTGGTTCTATGTTAGCTGGCGCAATGTTAAGCGTATCTGCTTTAACTGCAAACACAAGTTTATTTAACTACAGCACTTTAGGTAATGGCTCTGAAGTTCGTTCGGCTATTGAGTTAAATTGCGGCGAGAAAAAAGCTGAAACTAAAGAAACAAAAACTACAACAACTAAAGACACAAAAACTACAACTACCGACAAAAAATCAAAAGACGGTAAATGTGGCGAAAAGAAAGCTAAAGACGGCAAATGCGGCGAAGGCAAATGCGGCGAAAAGAAAAATCCTAAATAATTCAATTTAATTATTGATTTATTAGAATATAAAAATCCCGTCTGCAAATTGCGGGCGGGATTTTTTAATTTGCATTAATCATTATAAAATGAAATCTATACAAGGTAAAACAGGCATAGGGTTTAGAAAAGATTTTGCTGAAGAGTTTTTAAACGAAAATATTCTTCAACCAAATTTTATTGAAGTAGCACCCGAAAACTGGATTGATATGGGTGGCTATTGGAAAAAGATTTTTGACAAAGTAACCGAGCAGTATCCTTTAACCTGTCATGGTTTGTCTTTATCCATCGGTAGTCCCGATGAGTTAGATTGGGATTTCTTGAAGAAATTAAAAGTATTTTTAAAACAATATAAAGTTCAGATTTATTCTGAACACCTTAGTTACGCTAAATGCGATAACGCACATTTATATGATTTGCTGCCTATTCCGTTTAGAGAAGATGCGGTTAATCATATTGTTGAACGCATAAAAACCGTACAAGATTTTTTAGAACAAAAAATTGCCATTGAGAATGTTAGCTACTATACTGCCGTAGCTGCTGAAATGGATGAACCCACATTTATATCGAACATTGTTACCGGAGCTGATTGTAATTTGTTGCTTGATGTAAACAATGTTTACGTAAATGCTTTTAACCATAAATATGATGCTAAAGAGTTTATAAAAAAATTACCGCTTGATAAAGTTGCCTATATACACATGGCAGGACACTTACAAGTAGAAGATGATTTAATTATTGACACACATGGCGAAAATATAATAGACCCTGTGTTTGATTTGTTTGATTATACAACCCAGCTTATAAAACCTGTGCCTGTTCTTTTAGAACGAGATTTCAACTTCCCTGAATTTGATGAATTACAAGGTGAATTAAACCGCCTGCAAAAAATATGTAATAACGTTTGGACACCAAAACATGCTGCTACAAACTAATACAAAAAAAATACAAAGCAAACTGGCCGATTACTGCCGTACGGGTGAACTTACCCTAACTACCGAGGTAAACCAAAAGCATGTACACCATTACCGTAGGTTGGTTTACAACATTATTGATGATATGCTGCAAAGCGCATTCCCAATTTTTTATGAATATGCTGATACCAAAATGTGGGATGAAATAGTAAACACTTTTTTTAGCACTCATGCTTGCCAAACCCCACACGTTTGGAAAGTACCCGGTGAATTTTACCAATATGTCTGCGACAAAAATTTGAAAGAAAAATATAACATTCCTTTTTTAGAAGACTTGTTATTGTTTGAGTGGATGGAGTTAGACATTCACACCATGAAGGATGAAGATTTCCCTGCTTGTAAAGCAAAAGGAAATTGGAATAATGATATACTTGCAGTTAATCCTGAATATCGTATTCTATCAGTAAAATATCCTGTGCACACAACTGCACCTATAAATATAGATGTTAATGCACCTGCACAATATTTTATACTGATTTATAGAGAGCCTAAAAAGGGGAGTGTGCAGTTTTTAGATATGTCTATTCTTTACGCTTTAACAATTGAAAAGATAGAAGAAGAGAAAACACTGAGTGAAATTGTAGATGAGCTGCAAGCCATTTTTTCTTTTCCTGATAAAGCTTTTGCATTAGAGCAGATAATTAATTTTTGTAAAGATTTGCAACAGAAAGACTTTGTACTTGGCTTTAAAAAATAAACCTAATATATGAGTCTAAAAACAATCTACTTAAGTTACGCCAACAAAGTTGAAAAACTAAAAGACATTCTTCCTCCTTTATTATTCCGTTTAATTTTGGCTTATGGCTTTTATAAACCTGCCATGGCAAAGTTAGCTGATGTGCACGCCATTGGTGATTGGTTTGCCGGTATGGGCATTCCTGCACCTTATTTTCAAGCTTATTTAGCCACTGCAACAGAATGTTTGGGAGTTTTATTATTAATTTTAGGATTAGGAGTTCGCATTATTTCTGTTCCGCTTATAATAACCATGTTGGTGGCTATAAAAACGGTTCATTGGGGCAATGGTTTTGAAGCAGGAGAAAATGGATTTGAAATCCCCTTATACTATATCCTAATGCTTGTATCGCTTATTTGCACCGGTGCAGGTAAAATAAGTTTAGATTATTTAATTAGAACTAAGTTCTCAAAAAATAATCTAAACTAAAATCTAAAGCTTAATAGATTGCCGGGTACTCTTCAGGGTTTGATTCGTTCATTAAATTATAAACGGCATCAAATACATCATCTGCACTTGGTTTGCTAAAATAATCTCCATCGGTGCCGTAAGCAGGGCGGTGTTCTTTAGCGGCAAGGGTTACTGGCTCAGCATCTAAAAACTGATAACCACCTTGTACTTCTAACACTTGTTGCATTAAGTAAGCCGATGCGCCACCCGGTACATCTTCATCTAAAAATAAAACACGGTTTGTTTTCTTAAGCGATTCTACAATTTGATGATTAATATCGAACGGTAATAAAGTTTGTACATCAATTAACTCAACCGAAATATTATGTTCTTGCAACATTTTAATAGCGTCTTGCGCTACACGAACACAAGACCCATAGGTAACAATAGTTACATCGTTTCCTTCTTGTATAGTTTCAGGAATGCCAAGTGGTGTTTTAAACTCACCAAAATTTATGGGTTGGTTTTCTTTTAAACGATAGCCATTTAAAGGTTCAACCACCAAAGCAGGTTCATCAGCTTGTAATAAAGTATTATAAAAACCTGCAGCTTTAGTCATGTTACGAGGCACGCAAATATGTATTCCACGACAAGCGCTAATAATCATGCCCATAGGTGAACCACTATGCCAAACACCTTCTAATCTATGTCCGCGTGTGCGAATAATTACAGGTGCTTTTTGTTTGCCTTTGGTGCGCCATTGCACAGTAGCTAAATCGTCGCTCATAATTTGCAAGGCGTACAGCAAATAATCTAAATATTGTATTTCGGCAATAGGGCGTAAGCCTCGTAAAGCAAGTCCTATGGCTTGCCCCATAATGGTACATTCTCTAATACCGGTATCAAACACACGGTGTTCGCCGTATTTTTTTTGTAAACCTTCCAGGCCTTGATTAACACCGCCAATTTTTCCGGCATCTTCGCCAAACACCATTGTTTCAGGATATTTTGCAAGTATAGCGTCAAAATTATCGCGCAAAATTTCTCTGCCATCCATTTGCTTTTGCTCACTTCCATATTCAACACTTACCGGTGAAATATGTAAAGCAGAATGAGAAAATAAAGTAGAACTGTAACGCTCGTCGTTTTCAATGCGCGAAAGCCCTAACCAATCAGATAATTTATGACGCGTAGTAGAGTTTTCGTTTTTAATTAAACGTAAAACACGTTTAGCTGCCACGTGTATGTCTTTACGAATTGGCTCTTTAATAGCTAGCAATTCGTTTTTAATAGCCGTAATAAATGCACCTTTGTTGCTAGATTCTAATTCAGTAAACAAAGCAGCTACTTCGGCTACTTCTTTTTTAATAGGCTCTAAATAGGCTTTCCATGCAGCTGTTTTTGCATTGCTTACAGCCGTTTTAGCGTCTTCTTCAATTTTATTTAATTCGGCTTCGGTAGCTAATGCGTTTTGAATAATCCACTCACGCATTTTTTTTACACAATCAAAATCGGCCTCCCATTGCAAACGCTCTTTGTCTTTATATCTTTCGTGTGATCCTGAAGTAGAGTGTCCTTGTGGTTGTGTTACTTCTTCAACGTGTACTAAAACAGGCACATGTTCTTCACGACAAATTTTTATTGCTTTCTCATATGTTTCGCATAGGTGAGCATAATCCCAACCTTTGGTCAATAAAATTTCAAAGCCTTTTTTATCTTTTGTACGTTGAAAACCTGCTAATGCTTCGCTTATACTTTCTTTGGTAGTCTGGTATTTTTTAGGAACCGATATACCATGCCCATCATCCCAAACACTCATTAACATGGGTACTTGTAATACGGCAGCAGCATTCATGGCCTCCCAAAAAGGCCCTTCAGATGTTGAAGCATCGCCAATGGTACCAAAAGCTACTTCGTTTCCTTTATTTGATAGATGAGAAAATTCTTTTGTTTGTAAATCTTTATTAATTCTGAAAAAATGAGAGGCATAAGCTAAGCCCAATAAACGAGGCATTTGCCCTGCTGTTGGAGAAATATCGGCCGATGAATTTTTACGATTAACAAGGTCTAAAAAATTACCATGCTCATCTAAAAAGGGTGTAGTAAAGTGTCCGCCCATTTGTCTGCCACCACTCATAGGGTCGTGGTTTTCATCAGGGTGTCCGTATAATCCTGCAAAATATTGTTCAAGCGATAAAGCACCTATGGCCATCATAAATGTTTGATCGCGATAGTAACCACTTCTGAAATCACCCGGTTTAAAAACCTTAGCCATAGCCATTTGGGCAACCTCTTTACCGTCGCCAAAAATGCCAAACTTGGCTTTGCCCGTCAGCACCTCTTTACGACCCAATAAACTGGTTTGACGACTTTCGTTTACAATACGAAAATCGTGTAAAACGGCTTGTTTAAATCCTTCAAAACTCAACCCCGTAGAGGCTTTCAAAGCTTCGCTGCTCATGATATAAAATTTTGACTAATATAAATAATTTTAGTCATTAGTCAAGGTGCATTTGTCGAAAACTGTTTGTTACTTTTGCGTTAATGAAAAAGCTGACCATTTACCATAACCCGCGCTGCTCTAAAAGCCGAAAAGCACTTGAAACCCTTACCGAAAAAGGTAATAAGGTTGAAATTGTAGAATATTTAAAAAACCCGCTTACCAAAAAAGAACTGAAAAATTTATTGATGAAACTGAACATGAAACCGCTAGAGGTTATCAGGACGAATGAGGAAATTTTTAAGAAAAAATTTGCGAATAAAAAGTTTAACGATGATGAGTGGATTCAGATACTGATTGAAAACCCTATTTTATTGCAACGCCCTATTGTAGCAAGTGAGTATAAGGCGGAAATTATGCGCGACTAAAACTCGTGCTCGTTCATTTTACGCCACAGCAAATCTTTTAACTGCATAATATTTTTCTCGGTATGAGAAGAGAAGAACATAAACTCAATGGCGCTTTTACCTTTCAGGCGTTTTTTAATATCGGCAGTCATTTCTTTTTCTAATTCTGCATCCAGCAAATCAGCTTTCGAAATGGCTAAAACCCTTTGCTTGTCAAGTAACTCGGGGTTAAACTGTTTTAACTCGTTTAATAAAATTTTATACTCATCAACAATGTCTTTAGTATCGGCGGGCACTAAAAATAGTAAAACCGAGTTTCTTTCTATATGGCGTAAAAAGCGTAAACCAAGTCCTTTGCCTTCGTGTGCGCCTTCAATAATTCCCGGTATATCAGCAACTACAAACGATTTATAATCGCGGTATTTTACAATGCCTAAGTTTGGTACAAGGGTAGTAAAAGGGTAATTGGCAATCTCAGGTTTTGCAGCCGAGATTACAGAAAGTAAAGTTGATTTACCTGCATTAGGGAAACCTACCAAACCAACATCAGCCAGCACTTTTAGTTCAAGTACTTTCCATTCATCTTTTCCATCTTCGCCGGGTTGTGCAAAGTGAGGGGTTTGGCGTGTGGGGCTTTTAAAATGATGATTGCCTTGACCACCACGGCCCCCAGATACTAATATAATTTCTTGTCCGTCTTCGGTAATTTCGCAGGCTAATCTTCCGGTTTCAACATCACGGGCAATAGTTCCTAAGGGTACTTCTAAAATTTCATCTACACCTTGTTTACCGCTACGCAATGCGCTTCCGCCATTTTCGCCTTCTTTAGCAATAATGTGTTTGCGGTATTTTAAGTGAAGTAAAGTCCAAAGTTGTTTATTGCCACGTAAAATAATGTGACCGCCACGACCACCATCACCACCATCGGGGCCACCTTTAGAAGTAAGCTTATCGCGATGGAAATGTATAGAGCCACTACCGCCTTTGCCGCTTCTGCAGCATATTTTTACATAATCAATAAAGTTTTTATCCACGGAAGAGAGGTCGTTTTATTTTCTTTTTTTAGAAGATTTTTTGATTGGTTTTTTAGCAGCCACTTTTTTCTTAGCAGGGGCTTTTTTAACCACCTTAGCTTTTGCTTTTTTAGCTACTACTTTTTTTACTGCCTTTTTTGTTGCTACTTTTTTAACTGATTTTTTTGCAACAGGTTTAGCTTTTTTAGCTACAGCTTTCTTTTTAGGAGCAGCTTTTTTCTTAGTAACGGGTTTCTTTTTTGCAGGGGCTGCTTTTTTAGCAGGCTTAGCAACCGGTTTTTTTGCTACAATAGTTTTCTTAACAGGCGCTGCTGCTTTAGGTGCTTTAACGTCGTTGTTTTTTAAATGCTTAGCCGGTTCATCTTCAACACTAATATCGGCAACGGTAACCATGCCATCATAATATGGCTTTTTGGCTTGTGTTTTGTTATCAATAGTAGCTACCAATAATTCAAAAATATCTTCGATGCTGCCCATGCCATAAACCGAATGGAATTTCTTCTGTTCAGAATAGTATTTTTTTAAGGGAGCAGTTTGGTTGTTGTAATTAAATATGCGGCGACGAATAACATTTTCATCTCTATCATCTGCTCTGCCCGAATCGGCTCCGCGTAATAATAAACGGTGCAATAATTCTTCATCATTAACTTCTAAAGCAACCATCATGCTAATAGGAGCTTTCTTTTTTTCTAATAACTCATCTAAGGCTCTTGCCTGTGCTTGTGTGCGCGGAAAACCATCAAAAATAAAACCTTTAGCTTGTGGGTTAGCATCTAGCTTGCCGCCAATCATAGCAATT
>DATHOW010000083.1:0-12247 GCA_035484495.1 Bacteroidia bacterium
TTGACGTGTTTTATTTGACAATTTCCCGCTTCGTGAAGCGGGAAATAATTTTGTAACCGATGAAACATTTTTAAGCAGCGACGTTTTTAGTGTTTGATGGCGTATCATCCACTCGGCTCGATGCTTATTATACCCGGCAAAAAGCTCATCTGCTCCATCTCCAGATAGCACAACCTTTACATGTTGTTTTGTTTTTTTTGAAAGCACATAAACATTAAACGCCGATGAGTCTGCAAAAGGTTCATCAATGGCATTTAAAAAATTTTCTATTTCGCTTTCTGCTTCTCCTTCACTTAAATAAAATGTTTGGTGTTGAGTTTTATACTGCTTAGCTACAAGCTCAGCATAAACCGACTCATCAAAATATGTGTTGTTTTTAAACCCAATAGAAAATGTTTGTAGGCTTTTGTTTTTTTGGGAAGCAATGGCGGTAATTACACTACTATCAATGCCTCCGCTCAAAAAACAACCCACGGGTACGTCGGCTGTTAACCTTGCATCTACCGCACTTTCTAATAAAGAAAGAAATGTTTTATTTACGTTTTTTTCTTCTTTATACTCTGTCAGAAGCTTTGCTGAATAGTATTTGTCTTTAGTAATTTTATTTTTTTCTATACATAAAAACTCTCCGGGTTCAAGTTTATAAATATTTTCTATAATGCTTGTTTTTTCAGGCACATAGGTAAGTTGCAAATACGCGTATAGTGCCGTTTTATTAATAGTGTTGCAGTCTGTAATATATTTTACTGCTTTTAATTCGGATGAGCAGGTAAAATAATTTTCATCTGCATAATAATAAAAAGGTTTTATCCCCAGTCTATCGCGAGCGGCAAAAAAAGTTTGGCTTTGCTTATCGTATAAAACAAAGGCAAAAAAACCATTTATTTTATTGAGACAGTTTTTTCCAAATTCCTTATACAAATTAATTAAAACCTCTACATCGCCTTCGGTATAAAATGTGTGCCCAAGTTGCTGTAATTCTTGTTTCAGCTCTTTATAATTAAAAATTTCGCCATTATAAACTATGGTAAATCTGCTGTCGTGTGTAGTAAATGGTTGATTACTGGCTGTCGATAAATCAATAATGCTTAGGCGCGCATGCGCCATAGCAAAATTGGGTTCAATAATATATTTTTGGTTATCGGGTCCGCGATGTTTTAATAAAATTGCACAATGTGCAATTTTATTAAAACACTCTTTACCCTTATCTGTAAACCCAATTATAGCTGCAATACCGCACATTTCTTATACAAAGATGCTGAAAAGGTTTAAGAGATAAAAAAGAAGAGGCAGAAAAGAGTACTAAACCTTCTTTTCAAAAACTACTGCCAAGCACAAACAATGCCACCCATTAAAGCAAAGCATACAATCCAAAAACCTGCGTTAATAGCAATGTATTTAAAGCCCTTACGTTCAAACAAAGCATTAACCCCTATAATTGGCAACGCTAACATAAAGCCGCTTATAGTGCCATGAAAAGCACCATGTTTAAACGTGCGGAAATTGTTGCCATACTTTAACATAAAATTGGCGAAATCAAGTCCAGCACCTGTCGTCGCATCTTTCAAAGCGTCTGGATGTGCCATATCCATCATAGCTGACATAGCTCCAAATTGATGAATAGTTACAAAATTCATTGTCATGGCAATAAAAAAGCTAAATACAAAGGTTAACCCGAAGATTAGAGCCATATTAGCTCCTTTCATTTTTTCCTCAGTCATATCAGCCGCTTTCATCCAAGCGTTACCAAATGTTTTTGGATTATACCATATAAACCCAATTATCATGGGTACTAATGCTGCTACTAAAACAGCTACGAAGTTAATTTGTATCATATTATTATTTTTTAATTTAACTCAAAGATAAAAAATCATTTAACATAAAAAAGCCCCACATTTCTGTGAGGCTTTTTCTCTTTTAATTATTTATCGCCCGGTGCATCTTCAATTTTATCTGCATCTTCTTCATTTAAAACCTTAGGGTGATATGTAGGTATAGCAGTTTTTGGTGCTTTAGGATCTACATAATCCCACGAAAGAATTTTGAATACAGTACGGCGGTTCATGGCATGTAAAGCTTCTTTTTCTTCTTTAGTTTTAGCTTTAGCAATTTGTGCATCAGTTATTTTTAGTTTATGTTTTCCATAACCTTTTGCGGTCATACGCTCTGCGGGGATCCCTTTTGAAATTAAATAATTAACACAAGACTGGGCACGAGCCTGAGATAGTGGGTCGTTTAATTTATCGCTACCACGGCTATCTGTATGTGCACTTAACTCAATAGTAATAGTTGGGTTATCAGTTAAGGTTTTAAATAGGAAGTTTAATGAGTCTTGAGAGTTTAAAGGTTTTTTTGTGTCGTTGCCTTTAGCAGTACCACTTAAATCTACTAATAATTCTGATTTACCTAAAGCATATAACACCGCAGGAAAACGGATCTCACCTTCAGGTACAGGACTTAATTGGAAATCTTTTTTGAAGTTAGTAGATTCCATAACGTCAATGGTACTAAATTTACCTTTATCATCTGAGGCAAAGAAACCTCTAGGAGCACTTGCTGTTTTTACATCTTTATTAGTTTGTGTATAAATTTCGTAAGAAACCTGTGGTTTTAACGGTATAGTAAAATTACCGTCTTTATCAGTAGTAATTTGTGCCAAAGTACCATCCGACCCTTTAATGATAATAGGACAGTTAGGAATTGGAGTTTTACTATCTGCATTTGTTACTGTACCACCTGCATTAAATACTAATGGTGGTAAATAGAATGAATAAATATCATCTTCTCCTTTACCGCCTTCACGATCTGAAGATAAATAACCACGATCTTTATTTCCATCGTAAATGATACCAAAATCATCGTGTGGAGAGTTCATTGGGAATTTTAAGTTTTCTGCTTGTCCGGTAAAAGAACCGCTTTTATCAGCAGTAATTTTGTAGATATCAAGTCCACCTAAACCAAGCATAGCATCTGACGAAAAATATAATGTTTTCGCATCGCTATGTATATAAGGATAACCTTCGTTGCCCATTGTATTAACAGAAGCTCCTAAATTTTCAGGAGTACCCCAGTTTTTAGCTTTTTTATCAAAAGTACTTTTCCAAATATCATAATGTCCTTTTCCACCTGTCATGTTAGATGAAAAGTATAATGTGTTTCCATCAGGCGAAAGTGATGGTTGATTGAATTGGAAACTATCTATATCAAAAGGAAGTAACTCGGGTACTCCCCAGCTTGGCCCTTGTTTTTTTGACATATAAAGTTGGCATTTAAGTTGTTTCTTCTTCATTTCGCCACAACGGCTGAAAATTAAGAATGTTCCTTTACGGTCAACTGCTACGTTACCTTCGTTGTCAGGTGTGCTAATAGGCTCAGCAAGTGGTGTTGGTGTGCTCCATTTACCATCTTTACCAAGTTTAGTTTCATAAATATCTGAGTGTAAATCTCCAGTAGTACCATCAGCTTTAGCACCAGTAGAACCCTCTCTAGTTGAAGTGAAATATAACGTAGTATTCTTTTTATCAGCAAATGCCGGGCTATAATCTTCTTCTTTAGTGTTTATCATAGCCATATTTTCCAGTTTATGGCGAGTAGGGTTGTCAACCCATTTTTGTGCTAATTCACAAGATTTAATTTCATTTTCAGCACGAACATCAGATGGAACCTCTTTTTTGTAAGCTTCAAAAGCACCAATAGCTTCGTTATATAGTTTTTGTTCTTTTTTTATCTCTCCGATATAAAAATTAGCCATTGGATCAGGATACTTAGCTGCAATAGCCTTCGTATAATAAGTTATAGCCTCATTTAAGTCATTAATATGGCGGTAGCTTTCTGCCGTACGGAAAAGTATTTTTGCTTTTTTCTCGGCCTTTTTTTCTTTTATATATGCTTTTTTATACCAGTCTACTGCGGTAAAGTATTCTTGTGCGGCAAAGGCGTTATCCCCTTCTTTCATGGGGTTTTTTTGTGCAAAACCACTCATAAAAACTGCTACTGTAAACACGAGAGCTAAAGTAATTTTCTTCATCATAAACTAGATTTTTAAAATATAAACGACCGCTAATATATATATTATATGTTAATTCAAAAAAGTTTTTTCTTTTTAAAGGGTAGAATTTGGGTTTTAACCGAATAAATGCTGAAATACGTCCTCCATTTTTGAGACACTTATAACCTTTATTTTATACTTATTTATATCAACCCCTTTTGTGTTGTAGGCTGAAATAAACATGCGTTTAAACCCTAACTTTTCTGCCTCGGCTATACGTTGCTCTATACGGTTTACAGGGCGTATCTCTCCTGTAAGACCTACTTCTGCTGCAAAACAGGTGTCTTGAGGGATACATAAGTCTTCATTTGAGGATAACACAGCACAAACCACAGCCAAATCAATGCCGGGATCCTCTACTTTTATACCTCCCGCTATGTTTAAAAACACATCTTTTACCCCCAACCTAAAGCCACAGCGTTTTTCAAGTACCGCCAAAAGCATATTTAAACGTCGTAAATCAAAGCCGGTTGAGGCGCGTTGCGGAGTACCATAAGCCGCACTACTAACCAGCGACTGTATCTCTATCAACATAGGGCGCAAACCCTCCATGCTGGCAGCAATAGCAACGCCACTAGTAGGTTCATCTCTATGCGTAATCAATATTTCTGATGGATTGCTAACGGCACGCAAACCTGTACCCCTCATTTCATAAATGCCGAGCTCGTTGGTGCTTCCAAAGCGATTTTTGGTAGTGCGGAGTAAGCGGTAAACATAGTTTCTATCACCTTCAAATTGAAGCACCGTATCAACCATGTGTTCCAGCACCTTTGGTCCGGCAAGGCTACCATCCTTTGTAATATGACCTATAATAAAAACGGGGGTAGCACTTTCTTTAGCAAAACGCATCAACTCGGCAGCGCACTCACGTACCTGTGATACACTCCCCGGGCTCGATTCTATAAATGATGTATGTAAGGTTTGTATAGAATCTATAATAACCAAGTTGGGCTCGTTCTGTTCTATTTGCTTAAAAATATTTTGGGTGTTGGTTTCTGCTAAAATAAAACAAGAATCGTTTTGAATGCCAACACGTTCAGCCCTCATACGAATTTGCTGCTCACTCTCCTCGCCCGAAACATATAATATTTTAATGCCTTTGGCCTGAAGTGCCACTTGAAGCATAAGGGTAGATTTGCCTATACCGGGTTCGCCACCAAATAAAACTAATGACCCAGGCACAATGCCTCCGCCTAAAATTCTGTCTAACTCACTATCATTAGTGGAAAAACGTTGTTCGTTTTCAACCTCAATTTCGTTTATTAATAAAGGCTTACGCGCTCGGCCTAGAGATGTTGAACCACTATTGTTTTTGGTTTCTTTTACTACAATTTCTTCAACAATAGTGTTCCATGACTCGCAGGAGGGGCATTTACCAAGCCACTTAGCAGATTGGTAGCCGCAACTTTGACAAAAATAGGATGTTTTGGTTTTAGCCATAAGCGAGTGTAAAAGTAAATAAAAGAAAAGCTAAATTCTAATTACTTTTGCAACCCATATGCCAAATAAGCTTGAAAAATTTGCGGAGTTTGATACATTTAAAAATTGTACGTTTCTGCCCTTCGAAAAAATAAAAGAACGACATCCATTATCGGGTAAATGGAGGCAGGAGTTTTTTGAAAATGAAAACCCTATTGTACTTGAACTGGGCTGTGGCAAAGGAGAGTATACAGTAGGACTTGCAAAAAACAATCCTACAAAAAATTATATTGGGGTTGATATTAAAGGTAACCGCATTTGGGCGGGTGCAAAATTTGCAACCGAAAACAAGATGTTGAACGTGGCTTTTGTTCGCACAAGAATTGATTTTATAGAATACTGTTTTGCCGAAAATGAGGTAGATGAAATTTGGATTACTTTCCCCGACCCACAACCAAACAAAACTCGTGTACGTAAGCGATTAACCAACCCTATGTTTTTAAATCGATATAAAAAGCTTTTAAAGAAAGGTGGTTTAGTTCATTTAAAAACAGATAGCACGAGTTTTTATAAATACACTATGGAGGTAATTGCTGAAAACAAATTAGAGTTACTTTACTCAACCAACGATTTATATACCAATAACCCATCGGGTAAAGAAGAACTAACCAATATAAAAACATACTATGAGCAGCTTTTTTCGGCCAAAGGCGAAAAAATAAAATACTGTTGTTTTAAACTAAACTAAATTTACACTATGCAATTACTAACACCCGAAAATTGGAAAGACTACGAATTGCTTGATGTTGGCGATTTTGAAAAATTAGAGCGCTTTGGTCAGTATGTTACTATTCGCCCAGAACCGCAAGCTGTGTGGCCTAAAACCTGGAGCAATGCCGATTGGGAAAAACAGGCTCATGTAAAATTTATTCCACGTTCAAGCTCAGCCGGCGATTGGAAAAAAGCAAAACAAATGCCCGATCAATGGAAATTGGGTTACGATTTAAAAAGCAAAAATGCCGAATCAAAAAAAATACAATTCCGTTTGGGCTTAA
Source organism: Bacteroidia bacterium (assembly GCA_035484495.1). Taxonomy (GTDB): domain Bacteria; phylum Bacteroidota; class Bacteroidia; order B-17B0; family Aurantibacillaceae; genus PALSA-968. The sequence goes on from DATHOW010000083.1 coordinate 6,523, forward strand.
CCTCATTTAAACACGTGGGTGTTTTTCCGGAACAGGCGGTTAACTGGGATGCTATTTTTTCTTTTTTGTCAGGAATTGAAAAGCCAAAATTTTTAAATTTATTTGCCTACACAGGTGGGGCTTCTTTGGCGGCGCGTGCAGCCGGGGCCGATGTTACCCATGTTGATAGCATTAAGCAAGTAGTTACTTGGGCAAATGAAAATATGCAACTATCGGGTTTAGATAATATACGTTGGATGGTAGATGATGCTTTAAAATTTATCAAAAAAGAAGCTCGTCGAGGTAATTTTTATCATGGCATTATTTTAGACCCACCCGCCTATGGACATGGCCCTAATGGCGAAAAATGGCAATTAGAAGACAATATTGCTGAAATGATGGGCGAAGTTTTAAAGGTTTTAAACCCCGATAAACACTTGCTAATTTTAAATGCTTACTCGCTTGGTTTTAGTAGTATAATAATTGAGAACTTTTTACGTTCTTATGCTAAGCAACATCAGTCTGACTTACAAACCGGCGAATTATTTTTACAAGCCAAAAGTGGCGTAAAGCTTCCGTTAGGTGTTTGGGGCAGGCTTACTAAATAATGGCATGCAGGTAAAAAGCTACTTAACGCATAAAAATATTTTTGTTTTTGGGTTAGTTCTACTAGTGGTGGGCATGCCGCTTTCTCGTTTTTTAGTAAGTGTATCTCAGTTTATTTTATTAGGTAATTGGTTGATTGAAAAAAACTTCGTCAGCAAATGGAACAGCTTAAAAACATCAAAAATATTTTGGGCATTTGTAGGGATTTACCTTTTTTCTGTAATAGGTTTGTTATGGACAAGTGATTATGTCTATGGCTTAAAAGACCTCCGCATAAAACTACCCATGCTTTGGTTGCCGCTTTTGTTTTTTACATCTCCCCCATTAAATAAAAAAAATTACCATGTTGTAATGCACTTTTTTGTGCTTGCCTGTATAATGGCTTCGTTTTGCAGCGTGTGCGCTTACTTTGGTTTTCTACACAAACAAATTCACAACGTAAGAGATATTTCCATTTTCGAGTCGCATATTCGTTTTTCTTTGATGCTTGTTCTTTCTATCTGTTATTTGTTTTTTTGTTTTTTAACTCCGCCACTCATTAAACAAAAAGTAGTTTACTTCCTTGTTATTGGTTGGCTTTTATTTTTCTTAGTGTTTTTACAATCATTTACAGGTTTGGCTATACTAGGTGTTTTAGCTTGTGTTGGCATAATTATTTTTTTGTTTTCAAAACAATCATTTGTATTTAAAGTTTCTTTTTTAATTGTCGTTATCGGTAGTTTGTTATATACCATTTATATTGTACGAGACGAGTATAAAAAGGCGCACGCCGTAAACAATGTAGACTTAAAAACACTGCCGCTATATACATCAAGCGGGCATCCATATTATAATGATACCGTATATAAATTTACCGAAAACGGCAATTATGTTTATATTTTAATGTGCGATGATGAATTAAAACCTGCCTGGGAAAGAAAAAGTAAAATAAGTTATCTAGGATTAGATAAACGGAAAAATGAGATAAGATATACTCTTGTAAGATACTTGGCTTCTAAAGGATTAACAAGAGATTTAGCCGGGTTTTTAAAGTTAAACGATGCCGATATTCATTATATTGAAAACGGTTGCTCTAATTATTTATATACTAATCCATCAAATATACGCACCCGCGTACACGAAATATTATGGGAAACCGATGGCTCTGTTCGCACACACGAAACAAACGGACACTCACTTACCATGCGCTTTGAGTTTTGGAAAACAGCTTTATGTATTATCAAACAAAATATTTTGTTTGGTGTTGGCACAGGCGATGTTGAAAATGCTTTTAAAAATCAATATCAAAAAGAAAATACTTGCCTGCAAAAACAATGGCAGCTTCGGTCTCACAATCAGTACTTAGAAACAACAGTTGCATTAGGCCTTATAGGTTTATTGTTGTTTATCATTCGTTTATTAGCCCCTTTCTTTTCAGGAAAAAAAGTGTCTGTGCTATTCATTTTATTCATTTTAATAGAAGTGCTTTCTTTTATAAATGAAGACACTTTAGAAACTCAAGCTGGTGTAACTTTCTGTATATTTTTTACCCAATTATTTTTTCATAACGACGAGCATAATGTGTAATTTTATCGAGTGAAAATTTTACAAGTAAATACTGAGAAGACTTGGCGTGGCGGTGAACGACAAACACTTTACAACATACAAGGCTTTTTACAACAAGGATATGAGGTAGAATTGCTTTGCAGAAAAAACTTCCCATTACATCAAAAAGCAAAAGAGTTAGATATTCCCATACATAGTGTTAACAATGGCTTACAAGCTATTTTATACCTAATAAAACACGCACGTTATTCCGATATAATCCATGCACAAACCTCAGCCGCACAAATGTATGGCGTAATTTCCTCGTTGTTTCATAAAACAAAAATGGTTTATACGCGCCGGGTTGATTTTGTGCCAAAAGGTTTTTTCACTAAGTTAAAATATACTCGTACAAATAAACTAGTGGCCATTTCATTAGCCATAAAAATTATTTTAGAAAACTTTGGGTTAAAAAACATAACCATAATTCCTGACATTGCCTGTGCTAAAAAATTAAACGATGAGCGTGCAAAAAAACTGATTCATTTTAGAGGCTGGCACAACAAAAAAATAATTGCAAGCATTTCTGCTCTAGTGCCACACAAAGATCCACTCACAATGGTGCAAACCATATATCATCTTTCACAAATGCGCGATGATTTTATGTTTCTGCATTTTGGCGAAGGCAATTTGCAACACGAGGTAGAAAAAGAAATTGCCCATTTAAATGTTAGCAGATTATATCATCTAATGGGCCACATAGATGATGTAGAAGATTTCTTCTCTATTTTCGATGTGTTTGTTATGAGCTCACAAGAAGAAGGTTTAGGCAGTAGTGTGCTCGATGCCTTTTTATATAAAGTACCCGTAGCATCAACCAATGCAGGTGGTTTAAAAGAAGTGGTTGAAGGTAACGGTTTAGTATGCGATGTAAAAGATGCTAAAGCACTTGCCCTTAGTATAAACGAACTTTTAAATGATGTCGATTTACGAAAAGACATTACCGATGCAGCTTACGAAAATGTAATAAGCAAATATTCTTTACAAACAATTACAAAACAATACGAAGAAGTATTTGAATTATTAAAAAGTAGGTTTTAGATGTTATAAAAAAGCGCTACTATAATGGTAGCGCTTTTTTATTTTAATTGCGGCCTGTTTTCTTTTCGTTGTACTATGTTTAGATAACCTACATAAAGATGGTTTGCACTCTAAAACATTTAGGCGCCTTCTGGAGATTCATTTTCTGCCTGCTTACGATCGCCAGTGTTAATCACAACTCCTCCATTCATCTGCCCGCCTGTTTTGGCATTTATAGCTCCATTTATATGTACGGTTGAATCGTGTTGAACTGATCCCAAATTAGTCTGACTATCTTTTGAATTGTCATCAAACGAATCATCTGTTCCCTTTAAATTATTTGTTGCCATAAGTTTGTTTTTTTAGGTTAAAAAATATAATTCTTGTTGTTAACTTGTAATTGAAGAGCCCGAGGTCATATTAAAATCTTGTATTCCGGTTATACTCAAAGTTCCTGAAATAGAGCCCGGCCCCTTTTTATTTCCTACTTGTAAGCGATTTCCCGAATTAGCTACAACCCCCCCTAAAACCTTGCCGCCGTTAACCACTTTTAAGCTTCCACCTGAATTCATAATAACACCTCCGTTTACCTGTCCACCGGTACGCGCAACAAGCACGCCATTTGCATTTACATTTACAGGCGTGCCCTTGGCTATACTTGCATTATTATTAAGGTTTACCTGACCACCATTAATGGTTATGCTTCCGTTAATAACAGCTGCTGCTGTTTTAATTGTTATAACATCGCCTGAATTAGCAACTAAATCGCCGGTATAAGGGCCTGTAATTGTTTGTGTATTAGTAAACGCTCTTAAGTTAATTGCAACGTTTTTGTCGGTTAAATCAAAAAAACATTTTTCTCCATCTTCTAAATTCAGGCTAGGGAAGTTATTGTCATTAAACGGATAAATAGGTCCCGGTGTAGTAGGGTCTGTGCTATCTTGCTGAACTTGCCCTGTAGTAGACGGACTCCCATCAGGATTAACAACATACGAATAAATTGTTCCAGTTAAATTAGTTGCTGCCATAAGTTTATTTTTTTTAGGTTTAATTTCAAATATAGTTGCTATTTTTAAAAAAAACAAATTTATGTCTCGTGTCGCTTATTGTTTCTTTCTTCTTTGTTTACTGAGCCCTGTTCTATTATTTTCTCAAAGAGATAAACACTTAGATAGTCTAATTGTTTGTTATACAAAAGCTGCTGAAGATACAGATAGAATTAACAAGTACGCAGATATTGGAGCGTATATAGCCGGTAAGGGTAATTATACCGAAGCAATTACTTACTACCAAAAAATTGTACAAACTTTCTCTAAAAAATACCCCGAAAAATGTATAGATGCAAAATACAAAGTTACCTTTTGTTATATTTCATTAGAAGAATATGATAAGGCGGATAGTGTTATTCAACAAATGTTAACCGAAAGCACAAAATTAAAATATCAAAAGGGCATAGGTTTAGCATACAGAAGTTTGGGGTTAATTAATGTATATACCGGTAAGTATAAAGAAGCCATTACTTACCACTTAAAAGCTTTAGAAATATGGGAAAAAATAAAAAATAAAAAATTATGGTGTGTTAGCAATTCTGATTTAGGCATAGCTTTTTATTATCAAGAAAATTATAAAAAAGCAGCTTACTATTGGGAAAATTCATTGGAAACAAATCCTAATAAATCTTCGAGCGATTATATAAGTAATTGCACCAATTTAGGGCAAGCTTACGTTGCCTTAGGTAATTATGAGAAAGCAACAACTTGCTTAAAAAAAACGCTGGCTTATTATGCTAACAATAAAAAATCTTTAAATTATACTAACGCATTAACCGGTTTAGCCAATATTGAATTTAAAAGAAAAAATTATACCGAAGCATTAGTTTATTATTCAGAAATCATTAAGATACGGGAAGATGTAAACACTCGTAATGGCGATTTAGCCACCTCTTATTTAAATGTGTGTTTGATATATGGAGAGCTTGGAAAACCTAAAGAAGCTATAGAATATGGATTAAAAGGGTATCAAAAGGCACTTGAGTCAGAGGATAAAAATGAATTGTTACATGCCTATGGCAATCTTACCGCTGTTTATGCCAAAGCAGGAAATTATGAAAAAGCTTATGACAATTCTCAATTATATACCGTCCTTAAAGACAGTCTTTCTGGCATAGAAAGTCAAAAACAAATTAATGAATTAGATAAGCAATATCAAACCGAAAAGAAGGAAAAGGAAAATCAACTATTAAATAAGCAATTAGAAGTACAACAAATACAGGGCAAGCAACAACAGTTTTTTTTAATTATATCGGCAATCATTTTAGTACTTGTTGCTTGCTTATCATTTGTGCTATACCGGCAAAACAAACAAAAACAACGCGCCAATCTTAAACTCGAAGTAAAAAATAAAATTATTGAAGAACAACATAAAGACATTATTGATAGTATTAATTATGCTAAACGAATACAACAAGCTATATTAAAGGAAGAAGAGCATGTGAGCGCTCATCTACCCCCACATTTTATTTTATTTAAACCTAAAG
>DATHOW010000084.1:0-5625 GCA_035484495.1 Bacteroidia bacterium
GAATATAAACCCGCGTATTGCATCGCCACCAAAGATGAAGATAACCAATAACACAAAGAATACAGTTAACGATGTTAAGATAGTACGGCTTAATGTGCTGTTTAATGCAAAGTTGATAAGCTTGTTACGCTCTTCGCCATGTGCATCTGTTTTACCCGAATCGGCTAAACGCTCGCGGATACGATCAAATACAACAACTGTTTCAGTCATGGTGTAACCCATAACGGTTAAGATAGCTGCGATGAAATCTTGCCCAATCTCTAAAGAGAAAGGAAGTACTTTATCTAAGATGGTGTAGAACGATAATACAATTAACACGTCATGGAATAAAGCCACAACTGCCCCCATACCGTATTGCCATTTTTTAAAGCGGACAATGATATAGAAGAACATCACTACGCAAGAGAATAAGATAGCCCCATAAGCGCTATACAAAATATCGGTTGCAATGGTTGGTCCTACTTTTTGAGAGCTTACAATATCAAACTTAGTGTTTAAAGGTGCTAAACCTTTTTGTACACTCGCTTCCATTTCTTGGTCAACGTTTTGCTCGTTTTCTTTAATACGGTACGAAGTAGTAATTTTTAATTTACTAGTGCTACCTGCAGTTTTAACTTCAGGAGTTTCGCCACCAAAAGATACCGCTAATGCTTTTTTAACGTCTTCGGTGTTCATGGCTTTTTCAAAACTAACCATGTATGTGCGTCCACCTTTAAAATCAACACCTAAGTTAAAACCACCGTTTTTAAAGTAGAATACAACTCCTAAAACAATAATGGCAGTAGAAATGCTATAGTAAATTTTACGACGACCAACAAAATCAAAATGCAGGTTTTTAAATGCATTACGAGTCATGCTGTTATCAAAGCTGATGTCTTTTTTACGGTCAATCATCCAATCAAACACCACGCGCGATAAAATAACCGCTGCAAATAATGATGATAAAATACCAATACACAATGTAGTTGCAAACCCTTGTACCGGTCCATTACCAAATACATAAAGGATGATACCAAGTATTAAAAGGGTTACGTTACTATCTATAATAGTTGGCATAGCGTGTTTAAAACCTTCTTTAATTGACTGAGCAATTGATTTGCCCAACGATAATTCTTCACGTATACGCTCAAAAATTAAGATGTTAGCATCTACCGATAAACCAATGGTTAAAACGATACCGGCTATACCGGGTAATGTTAAAGTAGCCCCTAACGATGTTAGGATACCCATAATAAAGAATAAGTTTATAATTAAGGCTAAGTTGGCAACCCAACCCGCTTTGTTATAATACATAGCCATAAACAATAGGATAACAAAAAAGGCTATTACAAACGATATTAAACCGTTAGAGATAGACTCTTGACCTAAAGTTGCACCTACTACGGTTTCTTCAACAATACGAGCCGGAGCAGGTAATTTACCCGCACCTAAAATAGCTACAAGGGCATCTGCCTCGCGGTTATCAAAGTTACCCGTAATTTGAGAGCTACCGTTAGGAATTTCGCCGTTAACGGTTGGAGCCGAATAAACTGCGTTATCCATTACAATGGCAATACAACGACCACGACTTTTGCTATCTTTAGGAGAGTTAGCTTTAGTTAATTTAGCCCATTTCTGCGCTGCATCACCTTTCATTGTCATGCTAATAGCAATTTCGCCTGTTTGTTGCTGAAAATCTTTACGAGCCTCGTCAATAATATCGCCATACATAGCAGCTTTACCATTACGGTCGGTAATTTTAATAGCGTACAAAGTAATTACTTCGCCACCTTTGCCCGGTTTAGCATCCCACATAAAACGTACTTTTGATGGGAACACCGAACGTACTTTAGGGTTGTTTAACCAAGTGTTAATTTGCGAAGTATCTTTAGTACGTGCATAACCAACTACCGAACCAAGGCCAAAATATTTACCATCTTGCGATACGTTTGGTACTAATGGGCCAGCCATTGAGTAAAGTGGGTTATTCTCTTTGTATTTAGCAACCGCTGTATCGGTAGCAGCTTTGTTTTTAGCTGTATCGGTAGCGGCTTTGTTACCGTCTTTTAATTTTTGTGCTAACGATTCTTTTACTTTACCTGTGCTATCAGCTTTTACTTTAGCAAGGGCTTCAACTTTTGCCTTTTCAATTTCGGCAGGTGTTAATTTTTTACCGGCTACTTTTTTAAGCGAATCTGCTTTAGCAGCAGCACCTAATGTATCAGCTTGTAAGCTATCAGCTTTAGCCAAATCGGGGTTCATAAGGGCTTTAACTTTTTTGTTAGCCTCTGGCCAGTACTGCCCTATTTCAGCATTTTCGTAAGTTTCCCAAAACTCTAGGTTTGCAGTTCCTTGTAATAGTTTACGTACACGGTCTTTATCTTTAACACCCGGTAACTCTATTAATATACGACCTGTTGACTCTAATTTTTGAATGTTTGGTTGCGATACGCCAAAACGGTCGATACGGCTACGGAAAGTAACTTCTGAGTTGTTAACCGCTTCTTCAACGCGATCGTTTAAGAAAGCAATTACTTTATCGTTGTTATCGTTGTACTCAATTTTGCCTTTGTTTTCAATGGTTTGAAATAAGGGTGCTAAACGACCATTTGGTGCAATTTGCTTGTAGGTTTCAGCAAATAAAGCCACAAAAGGCTTGTTGTTGTTAACCCCTAAGTTTTTTTGTGTTTGAGCAAGTGCTTTGTTAAAATCAGGGTCTTGGTTGTTGTTAGCCAAGTTTTTAATGATATCGGCAACCGACACCTCAAGGGTAACGTTCATCCCACCACGTAAGTCAAGCCCTAAGTTAATTTCCTTTTGTTTACACTCGTCGTAAGTATATTTTGTGATTAAAATATCGTAAACCGTAACGGTTTTCATCGAATCTAAGTAATAATCAGCTTTTACGTTTTTAGCATCATCTAAAAAAGAACGCTCTTTAGATGCGTCGCCTTGGGCAAAGTCAGTTGCAGCTTTTTTAACAACCGCGCTCGATATATAGTTATCAGCAAAGGCTATCGCATCTTTTTCTACGCCACGCGTAACCCAAGTAAACGATAAGTAAAAAAGACAAGCCAGGCCTAAAAGCACAGCAAATGTTGTAATGGCACCTCTATTTTGCATAAATTATCTAGTTATTTTAAATTTTTTAAGGCTGCAAATATAGTATAAGAATTAAAAACGAAGAATTAAAAGTGAAGATTTACTAATTATTTTTTTGAGTTTTAAATAATTGCGTGTATATTTGCACCCCTTATTATAATTAATTAGTCATGGCAAAGAAACAAAACAGAATACAAGTAATTTTAGAATGCACCGAGCATGCTGCAACTGGTAAGCCGGGCACATCTCGTTACATTACAACAAAAAACAAAAAAAACACTTCAGAGAGAATTGAATTAAAAAAATACAATTCGGTGTTAGGTAAATACACAGTTCATAAAGAAATTAAATAATATAAGTTATGGCAAAAAAGGTTGTTGCAACACTAAAAAGCGGTAAAGGAAAAGATTTTACACGCGTTATTAAAATGGTAAAGTCGCCAAAAACTGGTGCTTATGCATTTAGAGAAGAGATTGTACATAACGATCACGTACAAGATTTCTTAAAAAACAAATAACATTAAAGTTATTAAAGAACTAAACTTCTTTTCATTTTTATGGAAAGAAGTTTTTTTATTTATATAACTGTAATTTTACATAAAATTTACACGAGGCAACATGGGCATTTTCAGTTTTTTTTCTAAAGATAAAAAAGAGGCGCTTGATAAAGGTTTGAATAAAACCAAAGAGAACTTTTTTAGTAAAATAGCTAAAGCCGTTGCCGGTAAAACCGAAGTAGATGCCGAGGTTTTAGATAATTTAGAAGAGGTTTTACTTACCAGTGATGTAGGCGTTAACACCACTCTAAAAATTATTGACCGCATTGAAGCCCGCGTAGCTAAAGATAAATATGTTGGTACAAGCCAACTAAATGCTATTTTAAAAGAAGAAGTTGCCGCTTTACTTACCGAAAACAATTCGGATGATGTTAGCGACTTCTCTACCCCTGCCGATAAAAAGCCTTACGTAATAATGGTTGTTGGTGTTAATGGGGTGGGTAAAACTACCACCATTGGTAAACTATCGTATCAGTTTAAACAAAAAGGTAAAAATGTGTTGCTTGGTGCAGCCGATACTTTTAGAGCTGCCGCCGTTGACCAGCTTACTATTTGGAGCGAACGTGTGGGTGTACCCATAGTATCGCAAGGCATGAATGCCGACCCTGCCTCAGTAGCTTTTGATGCCGTTAGCAGTGGCCTTGCAAAAAACAGCGATGTGGTTATTATTGATACCGCAGGGCGTTTGCACAACAAAGTAAATTTAATGAACGAGTTGGGTAAAATAAAAAAGGTGATGAGTAAAGTTATACCCGATGCCCCACACGAAGTTTTATTAGTGCTTGATGCCAGCACCGGACAAAACGCTATTGAGCAATGCAAACAATTTACAGCCGCTACCGAAGTAACTGCTTTAGCACTTACTAAATTAGATGGCACCGCTAAGGGGGGAGTTGTTATTGGAATATCCGATCAATTTAAAATACCGGTAAAATACATTGGTGTTGGCGAAAAAATGGAAGACCTTCATGTTTTTAACCGCACCGAATTTGTAGATTCTCTTTTTTCAGAAGACAAGTAATTTTTTACCTCTTGTCATTTCGACCATAGGGAGAAATCTGTTTTTAATAACTATGTTGTAGGATATTATTAGTTTTTGCGGCGTCTTGTCATTTCGACCGCAGGGAGAAATCTGTATTTGCAAGCATCTAATCCCAAATACAGATTTCTCAGTCATTCTTCCTTCGAAATGACAAACTAATGCTGCACAATAATCTTCTTGGAGTACAAACTTTCACTCGAATTTATTTGTACAAAATAAATTCCGTTATCTAAACTACTTGCATCAATATTTGCTTTGCCGTTTATAGTTTGTTGCAAAACTAATTTACCCGCAACATCAACTATTTGTAAGGTTTGTTTATCGGTGCTTGTAGTTTCTATTACAAAACTACCATTGCTGGGGTTTGGGTAAATGCTTACTTGGTTGCTGCCGTTATATTTTTCTATGCCATTACCTGCGCAAGCTAACACATCAATATAATGAGTTTTTGTTATTGTACTTACACAAGCACTATCAGTTGTTGCTGTTAACGAAACTGTATAGTAAGCGTTTTGCGTGGTTGAAAAATTAGTATATACTTGTTGTGGAGGTGTTTGAGAGGTTGATGTGTGTCCATTACCAAAAGTCCAGTTATAAGATAAACCTGTATTAGGTGTTGATACCGAAGTTAAATTGGTAAATAGAGTAACTAAGTTTGAGCAACCCTGTATGCTATCACCTGAAAAATCTGCCACAGGCTTAGGGTTTACATAAACTTGCTCGGTTACTTGCGCCGTACATGAGGGAACAGAATTTGTACCCACCAGTAATGTCACAGAATTTGTTCCGGCATAACCGGCAGGAAATATATAGCTTGGATTTTTGTTAGCTGCATCTATACTTCCATCACTATTAAAATCCCAAGCCCAAGTGTCTATTGTAACAGAACCCGAATTTGGTGTAGATAAATCAGTAAACTGCTTTGAATTGCCTTCGCATACAAACA